>JBFWKV010000093.1:0-5177 GCA_050252475.1 Candidatus Omnitrophota bacterium
TTTCTTTATTTTCGTCTATATTTTTTGACAAGTTTAAAATAGCTTGGAAAAAATTATCTATAAGTACTTTGTATTGTTTTGATTTAATAGCCATTATTATAAATTTCTCCTCAGAATGTACGAATTGTCCTCTATTAAAATTTTACTCCCGCAAAGGTCTTGTAATAATTCGGTAAATCTTCTTCCATTTTGATGTTGTCATTATAAACTTGCAGCATTTCTAAACTTCTATGCCGGGTATACTGGGCAACTCTCAGGAGATCGCCTTTATAATTTTTAATTAAGGTAGTGGTAAAGTAATGCCGGAAACCGTGCACACATTTATCTATTTTCAGATCATTTAACACTTTCTTAATGATTAATCTTAATCCCCTGGTGGTAATTCTCCTGTTCTTGTTATTATTGCTCCTACAAACAAAAAGAGCGCCGTCTTTAAGATTATTTTTCTTGAGATAGTATTTTATATGTTTAACTGTTTCGGGATGCAGATAAATGATTTCTTTATCATCTCTGCCTTTTCCCTCAACAAGTGCTGTCTTCCTAATAAGATCAAGATCTTTGACATTTAAGCGGGTAATCTCTACCTGCCTTAAACCCTGTAATACCAGGAGGCTGATAATCGCTTTAATACGGGTATTCTGAGGGCTATTCGGTAACTCTTTTAAGGCATAAGCAAGCTTATCAATTTCCTTATCATTTAAGCCTTCTTTTTTGTGTTTTTTGGATTGGCTGAATGATTTTACATTTTGGGTAATATCTGCCGGGAGAATCCCTCTCCGGTTTAATTCTTTCAGAAAAACTTTTGCGGTAACTAAATACTTATTTTTCGTGGAAACTGTATAATCGGTCCGGGCTTTAAGATAGTTTTTATATTCCAGGAAGCTGTCCCGGTCCATTCCCTTATCGGTAATGAAATCAAGGAAATGCATAATTCTGGCCTGATAATCTTTTTTGGTTTCATCATTAATATCTAAAAAGTAAAAAACTTTTTTTGCTTTTTCATGATCAATGCGTGGAGAAGGTTCCGGGGAAAAATTTTCTTTAGAGGCAACTAATCGATTACTCATAGCTATACCCTCGTTAATATTACTTATTACTTACTACTTACTGTATAGCTATGGGATGGTAAAGTCAAATTTATTTTGTAATCATATTATACTAATTTCATATTGTGTTATGCGAATACAGCGCTTTATTTCTTTATCCAGGGTAAAATGAATGAAATTGCATTAATAGAGAAAAAATATTTCAAATACGGGGATATTTTGAAAGCGGTTACCCATTAGTTGCTTTTTTATTTTCTCTATTATTAATTTCTAATAACAGATTAAAAAAACGAGTCATATTCTCTGTAATTTCTATGGCATCCTTTTTAGATAATTTTTTTGAAAAATAAGGCTGCCAGGTTTTGATAGTTTTTTGAATAAATTGCTCTGAATATTTATTCATGATATTTGCTTCACAAAAAATAATAATTACGTTAGTGGATTTTATTATTTGAGATGATCTTTTGTAAATTTTTTATTGATCTTTCCCTTTAAATCCATAGACTATTTCTTATAAAATTTGTATGCTATTTCTTCTTTTCTTCATCTGCATTTTTCTGTGTTTCTATATGTCTAAATGGATTATTGTTTGATTGAACAGTATCATCAGAATTTCCACTTGAATCTACCTCATCAGTATCAGAAATATTTTGCATAAGAGGTTTTTGTTCGCCTATATGTTTTTCCAAATATTTTTTATTCTTTTTCATATATCACAAAACTCCTACTTTAGATAATAATAATGATAGAGCTGATAAAATCAGCAAAATAAAGGATATTTTGGTAAATAAAGCCTTCTGATATAATAGGCTTTTAGCGCTGGCATAGCTTTCTTGTAAATGTAAATGATTGTAATCAAGGTATTTTTCCCAATCTTTTGGCTCTCTATTAACAAAAATATTATGAAGATCAGTGTGAATATTTACTTTCTTGGCAGAAATATTCCATAGCGCAATCCCCACTGATGCTAATAACAACAATATAAAATGGATAGGTAATCCCATACTTAAGTTGCACTTAGAACCTTGAAAAACTGTTGATAAATCAGTATAAAGAGAGTATGAAAACATGTCCTCGCTGCGGCAGTAAAAAATTCTGGTCTCTTTCTACCGGTCAGATCCGTTGTAGCAAGTGTGGACTGACCAGAAAAGTATCCAAAGAGTATTAACTCCTTATACCCAAAATGGTGCCCAGGCTGTTCTGGAGTCAGGCTGGAACTAGGGACTACTTTATGATATGTTCAGTGTTTGTATTAATGAAGTAAAGATAGCCCATCTTCTCAAGGTAAAGGAGATTGCCGAGGCTAAGAGCAAGACCGATAAGATTTCATAGGATATGCTACTTTAAAGTGGTGTACTTTTCAATTAATACAGTGGTGCAGTTTTAGAGTAACATAAACAACATTCGGGATCAATCCAGCCAACGCATTCAGCAAATATCAGACAGCGGGTGTTTTTGGTCCGATTACAGATCATAGTCAAGAATAAAATTAACAATCTGATCGATCGGCAGGAAGAAGCCAGAGTACAAGTCCAACACTTTTCTGATCTCTTTGGCACAAAGAGAATACAATTCTTTAAGGAGTGTTTCCTTAGCACTTTTAGAAAGAAAGGGGAGTTCCCGCTAGATTAGACCTTCTTGAAGGTATAATCTATTATATATACCAAAAATATCTTTTTGTTTTCCGCTTTTCTGTGATATGATTAGGTTATTCACGGTCAACCTGTTCGCTCATGATCCTCTGAGCTATTATTTGCATAGTTTCAAAGATCATATTCTCCAAGCTATCAAAGGTTAATCCCTTAATGAGATTTTCGACCTTGACCTCTGAATAGGTTATTTTTATAGTATCCATAGGTGTAGCTTACCTCTTTTTAAAGGATACTTTTGCTGGTACTTTTAGGTAAGTCTACACCTTTTTATAGGTTTGGGCAAGGTTTTAGTATCTTTAACTAACCCAGTAAATTTTACACTAACTATGTTAGATGCTAGTTTCAGACTAATCTTCAATTTAGAAAAGAGTCTATACTAATCCATAACTGGAATCATTCCATTATTTCTATTTGAACCTTTACACTTGTTACTTTTGGTTCAACTGCATATTGATAAGCAGAGATGCTATCTTTAAATGGAAATATATCGGTAATAAGTGGTTTAACATTGATCTTACCAGTCTTCATTAGTGCGAGTGCACGATCATAAACATGTGCATATCTAAATACTGTTTCAATTCTTATTTCCTTTGCTTCAATTTCAACTATATTCATGGGGACTAGATCTGTAGGCATTCCTATATATACAAGACAACCTGATGGCTTTATTATTTGAATCGCAGTCGATATCACCTTCGCAGACCCACTTGCTTCAAAGACAACATCGACCCCCCAACCTGATGTTGCTTGATTAATCATCCCAATCGGATCTTGAATGTTGCTGTTAATTATATTCGATATTCCCAGTTTCTTCGCTATCTCTAATTTTGATTGTATAATATCAATAATAAAAACTTCTGAACATCCTGCAGCTAATGCTGACAAAGCTGTTAAGAGGCCAATCGTTCCCGAACCAAAAACAGCTGCAATATCACCAGGGCGGATACGCGCCTTGTTGGTAGCGTGAATACCAACGGCGAGAGGTTCAACCATTGCTCCTTCGGCAAATGTTACTCCAGTGGGTAACTTAAATGTAAAGTTTGCTGGATGAACCACCTCTGGTCTTGTTATACCGTGAATTGGTGGTGTTGCCCAAAATCGTATATTAGGGTCAAGATTATATATACCTAGCATAGATGCCTTGCTTGTTGGTTCCGGAATTCCTGGTTCCATACAAACGCGATCGCCTGGGACGAGATGATTCACATTGTCTCCGGTTTCCATCACTACACCGCTCGCCTCGTGCCCTAGCACCATTGGTTTCTCAACTACAAAAGGACCTATTCGCCCATGTATATAGTAGTGAACATCGCTCCCACAAATACCTACAGTATGTAGTGCAATTCGCACATCATTTGGTCCAAGTTCCTCTTGAATGTTTATTTCGCGGATCGCAAGCACTCCTTTTCTTTCTAACACTAAAGCCTGCATAAAATATTCTCCTTGTTTAAATATTCCTTTATTTTTTCAAAATCTATTTAATTATATTATCCATCGATTCCCACGCCTTCACAGGCGTGGTACGTTTAAAACTCAAGCTGTGCTTGTCCTGTTTCTTCTTCTGCTTGGGATTGAACATATTTGCGAACCACCTCTTCATTGATTCCTACCGTTGAGACAAAGTAACCTTTGCCCCAAATTCCTTTTTGATCCCAATAGACCTTTTGCAGGAAGTTGAACTTTCTGCTGAGAGATCTGCTGGTATTCTTCTTGATGGTCTCTGTTACCATACTTACTGCATATTTCGGGGGAATCACCATATACAAGTGAACATGATCTGGTTTGATTCCTATCTCTAGATATTCCCAGTCAGGATAATATTTCGTGATTTCCTGTAATTTTATCTCCAGATAACTATTTACCCCGGTTACCAGGATCTTCCTACGGTAACGGGTTATCCAGACGATATGGTATTGGGTCTTGTATATGCTATGGGCTGCCTTATATAATTTCATACCCTTTATTCTATCAAAGATCGACCAGAAGAAACAGGAAAGAGTTCTCATCCCCACCTTTACAGGTGGGGAGTTCTCACTTGATTAAAGCTATTTAATGCTTGACTGCACTCCAACCACTGGACACATAGTCTTTTCTAATCCAAATATGAGCCTGAAATAAGAGTCATGCTACTACTATTTTATCAAATAAATTATCTCTTGCAAGCTGAACTTTTTGAGCCATCTCATTATCGGTATATCTTCTGGCTTTTTTATCTAACATCTCCAGGGTAATACCGTCTTTGAGGTATTTCTGAGCATCTGGGATACTTTTTAATTTCTCATAGGGCGTCTGGTAATCCTGGCACCGGTATTTCTTCTTAATCTTTCCTTTTTGATCTATGACTTCCGTAGGAAAGGCACAGGGACGGTGAAAGTTCAGATACTCGTTAAAATATTCAAAGTAAAAATCATTAATTCCAGAAGCATGTTCTCCCCTGATATGGCTATAGCCTAACCATTTTCTTACTACCCAGCCATTT
>JBFWKV010000094.1:0-5070 GCA_050252475.1 Candidatus Omnitrophota bacterium
AAAAAGCGCGGGTTTTCCTTAAGAAGTTCGGGATAAAAGATAAATTTATCCTTTTTGTAGGGACGATTGAACCAAGGAAAAATTTGAAGAATTTAATTTTAGCCTTTGATAAACTTAAGAAAGAGATTACCCATCAATTGGTCATTGTGGGAATGAAAGGATGGGGGACAGAGGAGATTTTTTCCTTGGTAGAGAGTTTAAATCTGAAAGATAAAGTTATTTTTACCGGATATCTTCCGCAAAGAGGTATCAATTTTTTCTATAACCTCTGTGACTGTTTTGTTTATCCTTCTTTTTATGAGGGGTTTGGCTTGCCTATCGTAGAGGCGATGCAGGCAGGTTGTGCAGTTATTACTTCCAATACTTCTTCCTGTGGAGAAATTGGGAAAAATGCAGGAATACTTGTTGAACCGGATTCCCTTGATTCTCTTGCTTCCGCAATCTTTAAGGTGGTTTCTGATAGGGGTTTAAATTGCAAACTGCGCGAGAGTGCTTTAAGAAGGGCAAAGGATTTTTCCTGGAAGGTGGCAGGAGAAAAAACCCTTCATTTTTTTGAAGATATTTATCGGGGAAAATAAAAAATGGGCAATTATAAAAAGAACGCTTTACATATTCTCGTAATTAATCCTTTTGGGATCGGAGATGTTTTATTTACCACCCCTCTTTTGCGTAATGTTCGCAAGAATTATCCAGATAGTTTTATCGCCTATCTCTGTAATAAGAGGGTTAAGCCTCTTCTGGAGCGGAATCCTTGTATTGATGAGATTTTTGTTTTTGAGAAAGATGAATGGCGGGCATTATGGAGGAAATCAAGATTTACTTTCATAAAAAAATTTATTCTCTTTTTAAGTAAAATCCGGAAAAGAAAATTTGATATTGCCATAGATTTGTCTCTGGGAAGACAGTATAGTTTCTTTTTATGGTTAATTCGGGTTCCCAAGCGTATTGGGTTTGATTATAAGGAGAGAGGAGTTTTTCTTACCCATAAGATTAAAATAGATGGCTATCATTATAAACCGGTTCCCGTGTATTATCTGGAATTGTGCAGATTACTAAACATCCCCCCTTCGGAAGAGAAACTGGAGATATTTATTGGACCTGAGGAAGAGGGTAAGGCAAGACAGGTGCTGGAAAATTATGGTATTTTCCCGACAAGGGATTTAGTTATCGGAGTAGTTCCCGGCGGAGGGGCAAGCTGGGGAAAGGATGCAGGATTAAAACACTGGAGATATGATAAATTAGCACATCTGTTAAATAACTTAATAGCCCGTTATCGGGCAAAAATAGTTCTTCTGGGTGATGAGCGAGAGAAAACAATCTGTGATGAAATTGTTGGAAGAATGAAAGATAAATCTTTGCTAAATCTTGCCGGAAAAACCGATCTGCGTAGTTTGGCAAGTTTAATGAAACAGTGCCGGTTAATTATTTGTAACGACGGTGGTCCATTGCATATAGCAGTGGCTCTGGGAGTAAAGACAGTTTCTATCTTCGGACCGGTTAATGAAAAAGTTTATGGTCCATATCCACCGAGTTTTGAACATATTGTGGTGACCAAAGATGTTGCCTGTAGACCATGTTATTGGAAGTTTCGTATGCCGAAATGTGAGAAAAGAATTTGTCTGGAAGAGATTGAAGCGGAGGAGGTAATGCAGGCAGTAATGATGTTGTTGTAAGATAGGTAGGGTTCCAGGAGAGGAGGAAAGATGAAGGTGCCTTTTGTGAATTTAAAGGAGCAGTATGAAGAAATAAAAGCTGAAGTGAGGAGAAATCTGGAGGAGATTTTTAAGAAAGGGGATTTTATTTTAGGAGAAAAGGAAAGACAATTTGAGGAGGAATTTGCAAAATATATCGGCAGAAGATATGCGGTAGGAGTAAATTCAGGAACGGATGCTTTATTTCTGGGACTTTTGAGTTTAGGAATTGGAAAAGGCGATGAAGTAATTGTGCCTGCTTTTACCTACATAGCGACAGCCTTAGCGGTTTCTTATACGCAGGCAAAGCCGGTTTTTGTGGATATAGAGGAGAAAACTTATAATCTTGATGTTTCTAAATTAGAAAAGGCAATTACCAGAAGAACCAAAGCGGTTATTCCGGTGCATTTATATGGGCATCCGGTTAATATGGAACCGCTTTTGAGAATTGTGCGGAAATATAATCTCAAGGTGGTGGAGGATTGTGCTCAGGCACATGGAGCCAGATGGCAAATGGCAAATGGCAAATGGCAAAAGGTGGGAGCAATAGGAGATGTGGGGTGTTTCAGTTTCTATCCCACCAAGAATTTAGGAGCTTGTGGTGACGGAGGAATGGTGGTGACCGATGATAAGCGTATTTATAAAAAACTTCTTATGTTAAGAGACTATGGGAGGAAATCTCGTTATGAGCATATTATAAAGGGATATAATTCGCGACTGGATACTCTGCAGGCAGTAATTTTGTCCGCAAAGTTAAAGAGATTGGATAAATGGAATAAATTGCGCCGAAGGAATGCTAAAATTTATACAAGATATTTAGAGAGAGAAGAAAATATCATTCTTCCTCAAGAAGAACCATATGCCGAACATGTCTATCATATTTTTGCGGTAAGAATAAAGGATCGGGATAGGATTATTGAAGAACTGCAGAAGAGAAAAATTGGGGTCCTGATTCACTATCCCATACCTTTACATTTGCAGGTTGCTTTTAAAGAATTGGCTTACCAAAAAGGAGATTTTCCTGTGGCAGAAAAAGTGGCAGGTGAGGTTATATCCTTGCCGATGTTTCCCCACTTAAGCAAAGCGGAAATTGAGTATGTTTGCGAGAATCTGATAACCCTCTCACAATAGAATCACAGAGATTTAAAGATGAAAAAGGTTTTTGTTGTTTTTTTCTGTGTTTTAATTTTACTGGGCTGGGGATACAGTAGGTATAGTGTTCCTGTATTAATGTATCATAGCATAAATTATGAAGAGGGGCTTCTTTATGTTAAGCCGGAAGTTTTCCAAAAGCATATGGAGTATCTGAAGAGGGCTAACTTTCAGGTAATTAGTTTAGATGAATTCCTGGAAATAATGAGGGCTAATAAGAAATTTCCTCGCAGGACAGTAGTAATAACCTTTGACGATGGTTATAGAGATAATTTTACTTATGCATATCCAGTGCTAAAGAAATATAATTTTCCGGCAGTTATTTTTCTGGTTACGGGGAGAATTGGTAGGGATGAGAGATATTTAAATTGGGATGAGGTAAAAAAGATGGCAGAAAGTAAGATTATAGATTTTGGTGGGCATACAAGAAATCATATATATCTTCCTTCTATAAAAGATGAGGAAGAACTCTGGGGGGAAATTTACCTTTGTAAAGAAGATATTGAGAAAAATACAGGAATTGTGGTTAAATATTTCAGTTATCCAGTAGGTGGTTTCACGGATAGGATAAAGGAATTGGTGAAGAAAGCAGGGTATAGTGCGGGTTTGACTACTAATCGTGGTTATGATTTACGTAATTTAAAAGATTTTTATGAGATTAATCGCATTTCGGTGAGGAACGATAATCTGTTAAAATTCATGGTGAAGGTGTCGGGATATTATAATATTTTCCGAGAAGGAAAACCTCCTCACTGATAAGGTTTAAATTTTTAGTGTGAAAATGGTGCCAATTAGTGTAGTTATCTTGACCAAAAATGAGGAAAGAAATATAAGGGATTGTTTAAATTCTGTTCTGGGTTGGGCTGAAGAGATAATTGTTGTTGACGATGAGTCAAGCGATAGGACTGTAGAAATTGCTAAAGAGATGGGGGCAAAGGTATTGATAAGAAAGATGGATGTTGAGGGAAGACATAGAAACTGGGCATACGCTCAGGCAAAGAATGAATGGGTTTTAAGCCTGGATGCGGATGAGCGAGTAACGGAAGAATTGCGTCGGGAGATAAGTGAACTCTTTAAAGAGGGTTTTAAATTTAATGGCTATACCATACCAAGAAGGAATTACATTGGAGATTACTGGTTGAGATACGGTGGAGAGTATCCTGCCCCGCAATTGAAGTTCTTTCGTAAAGATAAATTTAAATTTGAAGAGGTAGGAGTCCATCCCCGTGCTTTTCTGGATGGGAAATGCGGACATCTGAAAAATGATATTATCCATTATTCCTATCGCAACTTCAGTGATTATTTAAATAAATTAAATAATCAAACTACCCGTGAAGCAGAGAAATGGATTCTCACGGGAAGAAAAATGACTTTCTGGCATGCCCTCTGGCGTGCTCTGGATAGGTTTTTCTATAGAAGGATGTGGAGAAAAAAAGCATATCGGGATGGCATTTATGGTTTTATGGTAGCATTATTTTCCGCACTGTATCAGCTATTAAGTTATGCTAAATACAGGGAGATGTTAAAAGAAAGGGAAGGAAGGTGATAACTCCAAAAATAGCTTATCTTTTACTTCTAAAACAAGTGGTTGGTTAAATATCCTAAATTTTGTCTTGAATAAAATTTTCTTTACTTTCACTTATACAAAGCGTATCTTCAATTTGAAGCATTTTAAGTTAGTATTACTCTAATGCATAAGAAATATTTAGTAAGGGGTAAGAATTTTAGTATAGATGATTTTATTATAGATGGTCAATTAACTTATTATAAAGACAGGATATTTTTTATTCAGCATCTTATGCCTTACTGTTTATTTGTAGAGAAGTTTAAGGGTGAAAAAGTATTGGAGATTGGTATAGGTGATGGTTTCGGTTCTTTTTATCTTAAGAAGAATGGTTTGGAGGTTACTGCCTTAGATATAGATTATCAAGCAGGTCAACTTTTAAGGGAACGATACATTAATAGGTTTAATATAAAGATTGATTTTGTAAATGGAGATGCTACAAATTTACCTTTTAAGGATAACTCTTTTGATGGAGTTATCACTTGCCAAGTTATAGAACATATCCCTGAGAATTTTATTATAGATTTCTTAAAAGAAATTTAGAGAGTATTAAATAAAAATGGAGTTTGTCTGATTTCCACTCTTAATCTTGAACATAATGTTAAAAATCCTAAAACTTATCAGAAATTTTATCAACACCATAAAGAGTTTACGAAAGATACT
>JBFWKV010000095.1:0-5044 GCA_050252475.1 Candidatus Omnitrophota bacterium
TATTGCAGAAAGTTCAGGTAACCCTTATGCCTATAATCCGGGAAGTGGTGCACGGGGACTTACGCAAATTACGAGCATAGCCTGGAAAGATTTAGTACGGGTATATCCAGGAAAATATGCTCATCTAACATACGAAAGCGATATTTATGATCCCACTGTAGCTCGGCAAGCAGGATTGGATTATTTGAAAATTGTTAGAGAGTATCTGGAAAAGGATGGCTTACCTACCACTCTTCCTTATATCCTCGCCGCATATAACTGGGGTATCGGCAAAGTAAGAAATTACGGGATAGAAAGAAGTCCGGAAGAGACAAAAGAATATACAAGAAAAATAATTGCTTTGTTAATAGCAAGAGGTGTCCTCAGGGAGAAATAAAATTAGAATTATTCCATTTCCTCAACTTTTCCTTGCCTTATTTACTTTAATTCTGCTACAATAAAAGAAATTCAATAGGTTAAACCCCCACAATTTTTGTTATAGCCATGTCTGAGAGTTTTACCCCCATGATTAATCAGTACTTAAGGATTAAAAAGGACTATCCCGATGCCATTCTTTTATTCCGCCTGGGAGATTTTTATGAGATGTTTTTTGAAGATGCAAAAGTTGCTTCCCGCGTTCTAAACATTACTCTTACTTCGCGTGAAGCAGGCAAAAACCGACCGGTTCCCATGTGCGGAGTTCCTTATCATGCAGTTGACAATTATCTTTCCCGTCTTTTGAATGAAGGGTTTAAGGCGGTAATTGTAGAACAGGTAGAGGATCCAAAATTTGCCCGAGGAATTGTAAAAAGGGAAGTTGTGCGTATAGTTACTCCCGGCACCTTAACCACCGATAGTCTTTTGCGGAACAATTTGAACAATTTTATTATCTCCCTGAATAAAAAAGATAATCTTTTTGGTTTGGCTATTGCCGATATTTCTACGGGAGATTTTAAACTTACGGAGATTGATTCGGAGGAAAAACTCTTAACAGAAATTCTTCAACTGGAGCCAAAAGAAGTGCTTCTTCCTCAGGCTTTTAAAGAAGATGAGCTATTTCAGAAAAAATTCGTTCCCCTTTTACCCAAAGCTATTACTTATTATGAAGATTGGCTTTTTTCCTATGAAAATGCCTATAGTTTACTTGTCCAGCATTTCAAAGTAGAAAATCTCCTGGGTTTTGGTTGTGATGGCCTGGAGTTGGCTATTGGCTGTGCAGGTGCTCTCCTGAAATATTTAGAAGAAACTCAGAGGAGTACTCCCCGGCATATAAATCGTTTGAGTTACTATTCAATCTCTGATTATATGCTTTTAGACTATGCCACCCAGAGGAATCTGGAAATAGTTAAGAATATTCCTGAAGGGACAAAAGAAAATACTCTCTTTTCTGTTCTGGATAGAACATTGACTTCTATGGGGAAGAGGATGCTTTCTCAATGGCTTCTTCATCCATTAAAAGATATGAAAGCGATAAATGCACGTCTTGAAGCAGTAAATGATTTTTATGAAAATAGTCACCTGCGCAACAGATTGAGAGAAAAACTGGAAGGAATTCAGGACTTAGAGCGTTTCTCCTCGCGCATTAGCCTTAAGATTGCCTCTCCCAAAGATTTAGTTTCTTTAGCCAATTCCCTTAGAATGGTAAGGGAGATAAAAGAAGAAATTAAGGAGGTGAAGGCTCCCATTCTTAAAGAGATTGTGGAGAATTTGGATTGTGTGGAAGAGGTAATTGAATTGATTGAAAAGGCTATTCGGGAAGAACCTCCCCACTCTTTGAGAGAAGGAGGAATCATTAAGGATGGGTTTAATAAAGAACTTGACCAGTTGAGAGAGATTCTTAAAGGAGGAAAATCCTGGATTGCGGATCTGCAAAAAAGGGAGATTGAGCGGACGGGAATTAATTCTTTAAAGGTAGGGTTCAATAAGGTTTTCGGTTATTATATTGAAGTAACTAAACCCAATCTTAAATTTGTTCCTTCTGATTATATTCGCAAACAGACCCTGGTTAATTGTGAACGCTTTATCACCCCTGAATTGAAAGAGCATGAGAGTAAAATTTTAAATGCCGAGGAGGGAGTGAAAGAGTTAGAATACAAAATTTTTATGGAGATTCTGGAAAATATCTCTCGGTTTATTCCTAATATCCAGGAAACCGCCAGAAAGATTGCTTACCTCGATTGTTTTTCTTCTTTAGCTGAAGTGGCTTTGCGCAATTGTTATACTCGGCCGGAGGTAGATGAAGGAAGTGAAATTTATATTGAGGAAGGAAGGCATCCGGTAATTGAGATAAATTTAGGAGCAAATAGGTTTGTTCCCAATGATACTTTGTTAGATTGTCAGGATAATCAACTTCTGATTATTACTGGACCGAATATGGCGGGTAAATCTACTTATATCAGACAGGTGGCTCTGATTGTCCTTATGGCACAGATAGGCTCTTTCGTTCCGGCAAAAAAAGCAAAAATTGGCATTGTGGATAGGATTTTTACCCGCATTGGTGCACAGGATATTTTAGCAAAAGGTTTGAGCACTTTTATGCTGGAGATGACGGAAACCGCAAATATATTAAATAACGCTACGGAAAAAAGTTTAATCATTCTGGATGAAGTAGGAAGAGGGACTTCTACCTTAGATGGTCTTTCCATTGCCTGGGCAATATGTGAGTTTATCCATAACCGTATAAAAGCAAGAACACTCTTTGCTACTCATTACCATGAATTAACCGCTTTAGCCTTTGCTTTGAAGGGGATTAAAAACTACAATATTAGTGTTAAAGAATGGGAAGATGAGGTTATCTTTTTGTATAAATTGGTTGAAGGGGGTTGTGACAAGAGTTTCGGGATTCATGTGGCACGTCTGGCAGGAGTTCCTCGTGAGGTAATCAGGCGGGCAAAAGAAATTCTAAGCAGTTTGGAGATAAATTCAATCGGAGGAGATAGCCTTCAGAAGTTGACAAAATCAGAAGTTGAAAACATAAAAGAAAAGCAACTTGATTTGTTTACTATTTCTTCTCATCCTTTAATTGAGGAATTGAAGAAATTAGATTTAAACCAGATGACCCCAATTGAGGTAATGAAAAGACTTAAAGAATGGCAGGAAAAGGTGGAGAAATTATATGGGTAAAAAAATAATTGTTCTACCTCCGGAAGTAGTCAATAAAATTGCTGCGGGAGAAGTTGTAGAAAGACCTGCCTCAGTGGTAAAGGAGTTGATAGAGAATTCCCTTGACGCAGAAGCAAATTTGATCGTGGTAGAAATAAAAGATGCCGGCAGGAAAATGATTAAGGTTATAGATAATGGTGTAGGGATGAGTAAAGAAGATGCTTTGCTCTGTATAAAGCCACATGCTACCAGTAAAATTTCTTCGGTGGAAGATTTAGAGAAAATTTCCACTTTAGGGTTTCGGGGAGAAGCTCTTTCTTCTATTGCCAGTGTTTCTTTAATGCGCATTTTAACCCATAACGAAGAAGAACCTTCGGGAATAGAATTAGAAATTGAAGCAGGGGAAATTAGAAAGGTGAGCGAAATAGGAGCTCCCAGGGGGACAACCATAGAAGTAAGAAATATTTTCTTCAATACTCCCGCACGGAAAAAATTTTTGAAATCTCAATCTACCGAGCTGGCCCATATTATTCGTATAGTAGAACAATTTGCTCTGGCTTATCCTCAAGTTGCTTTTCGTTTGCTTCATCAGGAAAGAGAATTGTTTAATTTTCTACCCCAAAAAAATTACCGCGAAAGGATAAAAGAGGTTCTGGGAGAAGAAGCCGAGAAAGAATTGTTAGAGTTAGATTTTCAGAATAATAATTTTAAGCTTAAGGGGTTTATCAGCAAGCCGGAATTTAGCCGTATTGACCGCTATGGTCAATTTTTCTTTGTGAATAGAAGAGCAGTAGTAAATAAAACGCTTTCCCATGCAGTATATAGCATCTATAAGGAATTGCTTCCTAAGGAGCGGTTTCCTCTGGCTATAATCCACATAGAAATAGAACCGAGATTTGTAGATGTCAATGTACATCCTACAAAAAAAGAAATTCGTTTCCAAAACGAAAAACTAATTCATGACTGTTTGGTCAAGGTTATAAAAGAGGCGCTTACCGAAAAAAGTTCGCTGATTTCTGAGAGTAGCCAGAAAACTTTTTCTATATCTCAAGAAGGAGTTAAGGAAGGGGTTCCTTCTTATACCCTCTTTAAGCACGATGTGTCGCCAGAGGTTAGGGAGTTGGCTTTTTCAGAAATCTTTCCATCCCGCAAAATACCCTTTTTGCAAGTTTCTAACCTTTATATAGTTAGTTCAGATGATGAGGGGATTTTAATTATTGACCAGCATGCTGCCAGTGAGAGAATTATCTTTGATGCTCTGTTGAAAAAAGATAACATAACCGAAGTTCAATCGCTCTTAATTCCGGAGGTGATTAATTTAGGAGTAAGAGAAAGTGAAATTCTCAGAGAGAATTTGGATACCTTCCGGGAATTAGGGTTCGAAATTAGAGAATTTGGCAAGAATGATTTTCAGATAAAAACGGTTCCTGCGGTTATTTCTAAGTCCCCCAAACAACTAATCTTAGATATTCTCTCTGATATCCAGGAAGAAAAGATAAACACTTTGAAATTAGAAAGGGAAAAACTCATTTCTTTAATTGCCTGCCACTCGGCAATTAGAGAGGGGGACAGATTAGAAGAGGTAGAAATTTACCGTTTGATACAGGATTTAAAAAATACAAAATTTCCCTCAGTTTGTCCTCATGGAAGGCCAACAATGATTAGATTGGGCTGGGATGAACTGAAAAAAAGATTTAAGAGATGAGATTAATAAATATCAATAGTCAATTATTAAAAATCAATTTTCTCTTTTTGTCTCTTTGTTTGTTGGTTAATAAACAATGTTTTTCCGAGGAGGTCGATGGGAAAATGAAGATAAAACTACCTAAACCAAGAATTGGAGAGGGAATGAGTTTATCGGCAACGCTGAATAAAAGACAATCCTGGAGAAATTTTAGTTCAAAGGCGCTTACCTTAGAAGAGGTTTCCCAGATTCTCTGGTCAGCAGGAGGTAAAAGGGTAG
>JBFWKV010000096.1:0-5034 GCA_050252475.1 Candidatus Omnitrophota bacterium
CCACATATTTCTGTAAGTATCCTGGCTATTAAATTTCCCCAGGGTTCTTTAACGATATATCTATCTGGAGTTAGAGTTCTTCTTAAGGTGTATAGAGGAAGGGGATCTACGAATATATGCGTAAAGACTGTAAGGGAGCTGAAAAAGATAAGTATTACTGCTGTTATTTTAAAGATTCTTTTGTTCATTTTCTCTCATTAAAATATATAACATAAATTAGAAGATTCGACAAGGATGGCTTTAAACTTTCTGAGAATTGTGGTAGTATATTAATTAACTGAAGAATTTTAATAAAGGAGAGAAATAAATTAAATGAGATTAGTCTATTCAATTCTTAAATTGCTTTTTCTTCTGACTGTTGGGCTTTTTGTTTTTGTCTTTATGCTTCTTGTGAGGAATACTTTATTACCCCGCTGGCCCGATAAAACATTACCTTCCCAATACGGGATTTATTATGAGGAGGTTAATTTTTATAGTAAAGACAAAGTAAAACTCAAAGGCTGGTTAATCCTGAAAGATAAAAGGTTTCCCACCATAGTGTTATGCCACGGATTAGGAACAAACAAATCTGATCTCTTGAGTATGGTTAAGTTTATTTACAATTCGGCATTCAATTTATTTTTATTTGATTTTCGTGGACATGGAGAAAGTCAAGGAAAAGCCACCTCTTTCGGTTATCTTGAACAGAAGGATTTAGAGGGAGCAATAGATTATCTTTATCAAAGGGTAGAGAATAAAAATATTGGTGTTTTTGGTCTGTCATTTGGAGGGGCGGTAGCGATTATGCTGGCAGGAAGAGATGAAAGAATTAAGGCAGTTGTTTCGGATAGTGCTTATGGAAATCTTTATCTTATTATGCTTTATTCTGCGAAGGCTTTCTATGCTCTGCCAAAATTCCCTGTTAATATTTTTCTGAAGATAGCCTATTTCCTGCGTTTTGGGGTTAATCCTGAGAATGTCTCTCCTGAGAAGGAAATTTCTAAAATTTCTCCGCGTCCCGTATTTATTATTCATGGAGAGAAAGATAAACAAGTCCCTCTGGAAAATGCTTATAGTTTGTTTAAGAAAGCTGGTTTACCGAAAGAAATCTGGATTGTTCCCGATGCCGACCACGGAGAAAGCTTTGCCTTGTTTTCTGAAGAGTATTCTCGAAAAATAATAGAATTTTTTAGAGAGAATATGAAATGAATCACTTAATTATTATGTCTACTAAAGATATTGAGAAAAGGTTGGAAATTCTGGGTGGTGATTCAAAATTTGACTCTTGTGGTTTACCGCGTCATTTCGAGGCAAAATGGACAGACCGTTTTATCTATCGGGCACGGGGAGAAGGAGGTTTTTGTGTTAATCTTTTTAAAATTTTGCAGACAAATAGCTGTAAAAACAATTGTCTCTACTGTGCTAATCGCCGGGATAGAGATTTTGCCAGATTTTCTTTTTCTTCCCAGGAATTGGCACGGATATTCATGATAAATTATCAGAAAAGAAAAGTACAAGGGCTTTTTCTTACTTCTGCGGTAGATAAGGATGCTAATATCAGTCAGGAAAGAATGCTCGAGACAGTAAAGATTTTAAGAAAAAATTATGGTTATCAAGGTTATATACATCTTAAAATTCTTCCTGGCGTGGACAAAAAACTTATTGTGGAGGCAGCAAAACTGAGTGATAGAATATCACTTAATCTGGAAGCACCGGGAGAGATTTATCTGAGTAAAATTGCCGAAGAAAAAAATATGGAACAAATACTTATTCCCACGCTGGAGAAGATGGTAGAGGTAAATAGAATTATGCCGTTGAAGGCAGGAATTACTACCCAGTTAATTATAGGAACTGGCCAGGAGTCGGATAGAGACATTATTTTCTTTGCTGACAAAATTTATGGCATTTATAACATAAAGCGTATTTACTACAGTGGTTTTAGTCCTATAAAATATACTCCTTTAGAACATCATCCCGCGTGTTCTAATTTGCGTGAATATCGTATCTATCAGGCAGATTTCCTCTTGCGGAAGTATGGTTTTAAGAAAGAGGAGATTGTTTTTGATGAAAGCGGTAATCTTTTACTGGAGAAAGACCCCAAACTTGTCTGGGCAGAGAAACATCCTGAGAAATTTCCTTTAGAGATAAACAAGTTGAGTTATGAAGAACTTCTGCGGATTCCCGGTATTGGAGTAAATTCCGCAAGAAAAATTATAGAATTTCGTAAGGCAAGAAAAATTACGAGCTTAGAAGATTTGAAAAAATTAGTTCCTTCATTGAAACGTGTTCAGAATTTTGTTACCCTGAACGGCAAATTTTTTCCCTGTTCAAAGAAAAGCCAATTGCCTCCTCCAAAACAACTCTTTTTCTGGGAAGAATTTTAGAGCAATGAAAATTGAGCAGTTGATAAAATTTGGATTTTCGGAGGATTTTATAGAGAAATTTAAGAGAGAAAAAATAATTAATCTCTATCCTCCTCAAGAAGAAGCAATTAAAAAGGGTTTACTTGGTGGGGAGAAAAATTTCTTACTTGCTTTTCCTACTGCTTCGGGTAAAACTTTTATTGCTACCCTCCTGGCAATAAAGACTTTTATAGAGAAAAAAGGTAAAGTTATTTATATTGTCCCTTTAGTTGCTTTAGCGAATGAAAAGTATGTTTATTACAAAAATTTATTTCCTAATTTAAAAGTGGCTCTATCGGTAGGAGATGTTGATTCTCCTGAACCGTGGCTGGCAGATTATGATTTTATTGTAGTGACCACAGAAAAACTTGATTCTCTTATTCGGCATGGAGTGGATTGGATTGGCCAAGTAAAGTTGATTATCGTAGATGAGGTTCATCTGCTTAATGATTATTCCCGCGGTCCCACCTTAGAGATTGTAATAACCCAGTTGAGAAAACTTTCTCCCCGCGCAAAATTTTTAGCTCTCTCAGCGACAGTAAGTAATGCAGAGGAAATAAGTGAGTGGCTTAATGCAGAGTTGATAGAAAGCAATTTTCGTCCGGTTAGACTGTATGAAGGAATAATTTTTGAATCATTTATTCATTTTGTGGACAAAGAGGGATATGTTCTTAATGACCACATGCCGGTTGAGGAGGCAATTACCGAGGATACTTTAAGAATGAAAAAACAAATTCTTTTTTTTGTAGCAAACCGGAGAAATGCCGAATCGCTTGCTGAACGATTGGGCAAAATAGCTCAGCGATTTCTTAATCGGGAAGAAAAAGATTATTTAAACCGTTTAAGCAAGGAAGTTGTTTCAGTATTAGAAACCCCTACACATCAATGTCGCAGACTGGCAAAATGTATTAAAGAAGGAACTTCTTTTCATCATGCAGGATTGTTGTCTCAACAGAGGAGAACTATTGAAGAGGGATTTCGTAAAGGTTTGATTAAGGTGGTTGTAGCTACTCCTACTCTTGCTTTAGGAGTAAATCTTCCTTGTTTTCGTGTAGTAGTACGTGATGTCAAAAGGTATTATCCTGGGCTGGGATCAGAATATATCCCCACTTTAGAATATAAACAATTTATTGGCAGGGCGGGTCGTCCTCAATACGATAAATTTGGTGAGTCTATTCTTATTGCTCGTTCAGAAAGAGATAGGGAAGAATTAATTGAACGTTATATTCTGGGAAAACCAGAGGAAATTAATTCTAAACTTGCCCAGGAATCAGTTTTACGCATGCACATCCTTTCTCTCATTACCTCAGAATTTTGTCGGACTTTTGAAGATCTGGAGAAATTTTTTGATTTAACCTTCTTTGGTTTTCAATATCGCAACATTGGGCTTATAAGAGAAAAAATTAACTCAGTTATTAATAATCTTGAAAAATGGGGATTTATTCAGGTAAAAGGTGGTAATTATAAGGGTACAAAGTTAGGTAAAAGGATTGCTCAGCTTTATTTAGACCCACTTACCGGTTACAATTTTATCAATTCTTTGACGAAACTTGTGGAGAAGAAAGAAGTATCTAATTTAGCTATACTTTTGGTTATCTCTTCAACTAAAGAGATCTCTCCTCCCCTTATATTACGCGGAGAGGATTTTTATAACCTCGGTGAATTTCTAATCAAAATGCAGGACATTTTTTTAGAGAAACCCCCCTCTGTATGGGAAGAAAACTATGAAGGGTTTCTTTCGGCTTTGAAACTTTCTCTTGTTTTTGATGCCTGGATAAATGAGGAGAATGAAGAGACAATATTAAATAAATTTAAATTAACCCCCGGTGAATTTCATGCCAAACGCGAAGCGGCAGACTGGCTTATTTACTCTTTAGAAGAGTTATCAAAAATTTTGAAACTTAATATTCCCGAGATTAGAAGATTACGTATTAGGCTTTACTACGGTGTGCGTGAAGAATTGTTGGAGCTGGTGAGTTTGCGAGAGATTGGTCGCAAGAGAGCACGTCGGCTTTTTGATGCTGGTTTCAGAAATATATCTATTCTGCGAAATTCCGAAGAAAAGGATATTGCCCGTATCGTTGGACCCCACATTGCAAGGTTGATTAAGAAACAGGTTTCACTTCATTATGAGAGAAGAAAATGATATAATTAGATTCTTAGAGAAAGGGGGTGAATATGAGGAGGGAAATTATCATTTATATTCTGCTTGTTTTTGGAATTTTTATTATTGTCTTTTTGGGTATTCATTATTATGTCCTTCTAAAGGAACGTTCAACCCTTGAGAAAGCGGTTGTTAATTTTGAACAGAAACTGATTGAGTATAGAGAAACAATGAATTCCCAAAAGAAAGAATTTGAAAATGAGAAAGCTAAGCTAATCCAACAACTTACTGAGGTAAATAATAAAATAATTGAAACTGAGAATCTGCTTTCCCAGATAAGAAAAGAAGAAGAAAGGCTGAAATCGGAAAATTATCTTCTCTTGGAGAAGACCAAGAAGCTTGAGAATCAACTTTCTATTCTAAACGATGAGAAAATAGAATTGGAACGAAAATTATCATCTTTGAATGAGTTGAGAAAAGCCTTGTAAGAATTAAAGTTAAAAGCGCGTCGACAGAAAGAAGAAGAGACAAGAAGAATAAATGCCGAAG
>JBFWKV010000097.1:0-5014 GCA_050252475.1 Candidatus Omnitrophota bacterium
GTGGAATGTTTCCAATTTATTTCTTCCACCAATGCATTCAATTCATCGTTGAGAGCTTTATAACGTGGTATATGTAATCTTGAAATTTCACCCATCTGAATAAACACAAACCTTTCCTTATATTGAGGGTACTTATCCAGAAACCGTCCAATAGCCTGTAACCTCTCGGGAATCCCTTTCGTATAATCTATGCGGTCAAGCCCCAAAAATACAAACTCGTAATTAAGAGAAAATTCCTTGCGTAATTGTTCTTTTAATTCTTGCACCTCCTTTGATTCTGCTTTCTGCGAAATATTAAAGAAATCTACGCTTATGGGATAGGGACGCACAAGGGTTTCATGTCCCCCTTTAATTACGGAGAAATTCTCCCGATCAATCTTCGCTTCCAGTTCTCTATCTACACAGGCTAAAAAATTATCGCAATGATAACGGATATGAAAACCTATAAGGTCATTGGCTAAAAGACCTTCCAGAATTTCCTGACGATGAGGAGCGATTCTAAAAGTATCGGGCCCTGGCCAGGGAATATGCCAGAAATGTGCAGTAATAATGTTAGACTGTGCCTCTTTAAGATATTTAGGCAGAAGAGCAAGATGATAATCCTGAATCCAGACAAATGCCTTCCTCCCTTTTATCTCCTCAAGCACTGCTTTAGCAAATTTCTCATTAACTTTTCTATAGTAATCCCAATCCGATTCTCTAAATATAGGTCTGATAAAAGCCATGTGACAGAGAGGCCAGATGGCTTCATTAGAAAAACCGTAATAATATCCTTCATCCTCTTCTTTAGTCAACCAGACTCTCTTCAAAGTATACAAAGGCTCTTCAGGAGGAACTTTAACCTTACCCTCTGCATCAACCACTTTCCTATCCGCTTCCCCTGAAGCCTGAGCAACCCAGATACCTCTACATGTACGCATTATCGGGTCTAAAGCAGTGATTACTCCTCCAGCCCCTTTTTGACAGACAATCTCTCCTTTCTTTATAGTGTGAATATAAGGTTCACGATTGGAAACTATAATTAAAAGATAGTCCCCTAATCTGGTTCTAATCAATTCTTCCAAATTTTTCTTCGTCCACATATTTACCTCCTTATTCTCATTTCTGTTTTTAATAATTTTAGAAAGTTGAAATAGCAACAATTGTCCTTCTTTAATCTTAAATTTTTCCTTAATATATCACAAAAGGCTAAGGAGAATAGATAGCGATGGTAGTATCGGGATTTATCTTCTTGCCTTTTTTCAACTGAACAATCTCACCCGCAGAAAGTCTTTCCCTTACTTCTTTTATTTTTATCTGACCGATATTTTCTCTATCTTCATATAGATCAAAGAGCATCCCTTCTACAACAGCTTCATTTTTACCTATGTTTATAATCACAAAATTATATTTTTCATTATACAGAACTATTTTTGCCTCTTCAGTTCTGGGTGGAGAATATCTCATTACTGCAGGCACGGAAGAAGTTTCTGCTTCAGTTTCTTTTTTGACCACCACTGGAGGAAGTTCTATAGAGGAAGTTCCGGTAAGGGCAATACGCTTCGCTTCCTTGAGGGCATTTTCCAGTTCTTCTCTCACTTTATTTACCTGATTCAATTTTTCTTCCAACAGTTGATTTATATGTTCTATCTGAAGATTTAGTGAATTCTTTTCCGCTTCCGTTCTTTCTATATCTTCCTTTAAGGAAATAATTCTCTTTTCAAGATTATCTTTTTCTACTGCCAACTCCACCAGTTTCTTTTCTCTCTCCTCTTTCTCCAGGTTTGCTTTTAATATATCCCGCGGAGAACTTGATTCTATCTGGTTTCCTTCTCCAAGACTTTTTTCCAGGTTAATTTTATCCTTTTCTACTACACTAAGATTTGTCTCTAACCTCCTCTTTTCTGTTTCCAGCTGAGTAAGCAGTAAGCGATTGTTGCGCACTTTTTCCTCCAATTCATTTATCCGCATTTGTAAATCAACTTTTTCTTTAAGAAGATTAGCCCATGATTCCTGCACAGGTTCTTTTGTGCTCTGAGCAAGCCGTAGATCCTGTTCCAGACGCGCAATTTTCTGCAGGAGCCCTTCTTTTTCTTTTGAATAAAGGTTAATCTTTTGGTTGAGAGCAATATTTTCTCCATTTAATTTTTCATAACTCAACCTCAGTTCGCTTAATTCATCATTTGCTTTCTTCAATTCTGAATTCAAATTCTCTAATTCTTTCTTCAAATTCGCAATCTCTTCTTCACTCTTCTTAAGACTCTCTCTTAAAGTATTATTTCTTATAGTCCATAATTCCTGGTCTTTTTTATACTGATTAACGATTTTCTTTTTTTCAGAAGCAAGATGGAATAAAGCAATAGCCATTACAAAAAGTAATAGTACAAATACCGCGGTTAATAGTGTACGAAAAATTTGTCTCATAAAAAATGATTAATCTTTAAACTGTCTTGTGTAAGATTCTCCCGAAAATTAGCGGTATTTTTATAAATACTTTTTCCCAAATAAACTGTTTTATATCTTCAAAAATTAAGAAGAGACTGGGAATGATAAACAGCGTCAAGAATGTAGCACTCGTCAGTCCCCCCATAACGGTAATTGCCAGAGGAGACCACAGGTTTGCTGATTCTGAACGGTCAAACGCCATCGGAGCAAGCCCCAGCAATGTAGTAATGGTAGTCATAAGAATAGGTCTCAATCTATCTTCTCCTGCAAAAAGCAAAGTTTTAAATAGATTATACCGCGTATGCCTTTTATTTTGCAACTTTAAATTAATAAAATCAATTAAAACTATTGCATTGTTTACCACAATCCCACCCAACATCATAAAACCAATCAGGGCTCCAATATTTATGGAGGTATCCGTAAGTCGCATAACAGAAATTACTCCAATGGCTGCCAGAGGAACAGTCATCATAATAATCAACGGCTGAATATAAGATTCAAACAAACATGCCATCACTAAATAGACCAAAAAAAGAGTCAAAAATATAGCAAAAGTAAATTCCTTCTGGTTTTGAATCATTTTCTCGTAATCCCCGCCAAAACGATAAAAATAATCTTTGGGAAACTCAATATCTTTCAAAGCACTTTTTATTTTCTCTCCCGCCTCTCTTAGAGACATTCCTCCCCTGTTTCCACTCACCTGAATCATCCTCTGTTTATTCTTACGCCAGATTTCACTCGGACCTATATCGTAATGCAAAGTTGCTATCTGATTAAGATAAATGTTTGTTCCCTCGCGGTTGGTTAGAATTAAATTATATAAGTCCTTAATACTTTTACGATCCTCTTCAATAAGACGCACCACCATCTCTACCTCTTTCGCTTCAGTATGGTAATAACTGGCACGTAAACCACGCATTTCTCCATGAATGGTGGTAGCAATGTCTTCAAGATTTAAGCCGAAATGGGCTGCTTTTTCTTTATCAATAAATACACGAATCTCCGGACGGCCTTCGCGCATTCTTATTTTAACATCAGTCATTCCTTTCACCATTTGAAGCCTGCTCGCCATGGCTATGGCAAGGTTCTTCAACACTTCGTAATCATAGCCAAACACATCTAAAAAAACCTCACGCGTTCCTACCTCCTGAGGCTCTTCAAAATAAATAAAGGCATCATAATAGCGTCCAATTTCCTCGGCAATTGGTCGGAGTTCACTAATGATCGTTTGAGTAGAGCGGGTGCGTTGAGCAAGTGGATAGAGTCTTACATATATTTTAGATGACCAACGCTCAATACGCGAAGAAATCGTTCTTACCTCAGGAAACTCTTTTGCTTTTCTTTCTATCTGCTCCACACATTTATCTGAAACATCCAGTTTTGCTCCTACGGGTAATTGCACATGAATAACAAATTCATTCTGTTCGGTCACTCCAATAAATTCTGTTTTTAAATTCTTACCCATCCTGAGAGCAAAAATAAATAGCACAAAAGCAATCAATACTATCGCATAGCGAAAATGGAGGGCTTTTGCTAGAGCATGCCGATAAAATTTTTTTAATTTTAAAAAATATCTTCTTGTACGGGGAAT
This sequence comes from Candidatus Omnitrophota bacterium, assembly GCA_050252475.1. Lineage (GTDB taxonomy): Bacteria > Omnitrophota > Gorgyraeia > DTHP01 > DTHP01 > JBFWKV01. The sequence goes on from JBFWKV010000097.1 coordinate 4,016, forward strand.
ATCTTTTGTTTTATATCCATACGAGCGCATCACTAAACGCGATCCCAAGAGAGGTATAAAAGAAAGTGCTACAAACAAAGAAGCCATAAGAGAAAAAACCACAGTCAAAGAAAGTCCTATATAAAGCAGTTTGATTTCTTTATTCACAAAAACAATGGGTAAGAAAACCACGACAGTGGTGAGCGTAGAAGCAGTTATAGCAAGGGTTACTTCTGAACTGCCTTTTTCGGCTGCTTCCTTCTGGGGAAGTCCGATTTCTCTTTTCTTAAAAATATTGTCCAAAACCACAATAGAGTTATCCACCAGCATTCCTATTCCTAAAGCAAGTCCGCTCAGAGTCATCACATTTAAAGTAAGCTTAGCAAAAAACATAAAAGCAAAAGTGGCAATTACCGAAACAGGTATAGAAACCCCAATTATCAGAGTTGATTTTAAATCCCATAAGAAGAAAAATAGAACAATTACCGCCAGAATACCTCCCCATAAAAGCGAATTCTTCACCGCTGAGATGGCATCACGAATTGCCTCTGCTTGATTATAAGTAATCTTCATCACTATATCTTTAGGAATAATTGCCCGTGTTTCTTCTATCTCTTTCTTTATCAATTCAACCACTTTAACTGTATTGGCAGTGGTCTCTTTCTGAATATAGAGGGTTACTACCGGTTGAATATCTACCCGTGCCAAATCTATGGGTTCAAGAAAAGAATCTCTCACATAAGCAACATCCCTCAGTTTTATTACTGAACCCTGGGGAGAAATTCCTACTCCGATTTCTTCAATATCAGAAAGTGTCTCATATTGTCCCATGGTCCGGATAAGAAATTTATCTCTTTCCCTTTTTATCTCCCCCGCAAGAAGATTGAGGTTATTCAGCCCTAAAACATTAATTACTCTTCCTATGGGAATACCGTATCTCTGCAAGTCATCCTGTCTTGCTTCTATTAATATCTTTCGCTCTCTGCCCCCTACTACTTCTATATTTGCCACTCCTTCCAG
>JBFWKV010000098.1:0-4990 GCA_050252475.1 Candidatus Omnitrophota bacterium
TTACTTTAATTTTTTTTAATCAAAATTGAAAAATTTATCAATAGCTAATTTAAATAACTCTTGACTGAATTAACAGAATAATTCGTATGGACCTTTAAAGAATTTCCTAAGATTACAGTAGCTACAGAGGCTCTTAGCCCAGCATAATTGACATTCTGAATGATAAGTAGAAAATTTTAAAAAAATATCCTTAGCTTTCTCATAATCAAACCTATCAACGCTTCCTAAGTGAAATTCTTTATAACCTAAAGAATACTGACATATTGTCACAGTTCCATCTGCATCGATGTAATATCCGCTTATGCCTCCAATACAAAAAGGATGTCCTATTAAAGAAGGACTCAAGATCCTATGAATATAAGGAATTAATCCCACAGAATACTGCTCTGCTTCTATTCTCTTCTTTAATTTGGCAATAAAATTTTTTTTATTTCGTTTAAAGGAACCAATTAACGTTTGGTCTTCGTAATTTATATGGCAAGGAATAAAAGAAGGAACATCTTTTCTAAGTTCTTTACCTACTTCTTCAATTTCAATTTTTTCGTATTTGGGGATTATTGTCTTAATATAAAAATTAACCCCATTAGATATTAAATTATTTAGGCCTTTCTTGGCAAGTTCATAGCTCAAATCACCATTTGTAAATAAACGGTATTTATTCTGAAGTTTCTTGGGGGAAAAACTTTGGCAAACATATACATTATTCTCAGAAAGAAACTTAGCTTTACTTTTATCAATCAAAGTACCATTGGTTAAGAGTATTATGTGCCACTTTAGATCAAAATTTTTAGTGTAATCCACAGCCTGAGTAAAACAGTACCAATTTAGCAAAGGTTCTCCGCCAAGAAATATAATCTCTAAGTCATTTGAAATTGTATTATTGACTAAAAAATCAATAGCCGATTTAGCTGTGCTTATCTTCATATACTGAATTCCCACTTTCTTTTGATGAGGTTTATCATAACAATAACTACAGGATAGATTACAATCAGTAGTTAAATTAAGAGCAATTGTTTTAAAATTTTTCCACTGCACACCTACGAACTGGAGGGGAAGAAAGTTTAGTCTCTCAAGAAGAATTAACTCTGGCATGATATTTTTTATTATAGAATCAGAAAATTTTCTTATCCTCAAACAATTATATAGACTCTCAGACAACAAAAAACAAAAACCATCTTTAATTCCAACTTTATGACCATTTAGGGAAACTAAAGATAATTCACTTAAAAACTTGTAATAAATCTCTCTCATGCAATTTTATGCAATACAGAGCTCACAACCCAAACCTTCACATACATGGTATGTGCCACACATTAGTGTATAATCATTCCCAGTTGGTCCATATCCTGTGGGGCATTGGGTATGAACTACAAGCTCTTCTTCAGAAAGCTTCTTTAAAGATATTTTTTCTATAACAGGGGGGGATTTAAATTCCTTCTTTTGGTTTTTGGAAGAAGCTTTTTCTTTTTCGCTAATGTTTATATCTACTTCGGTGAGTAAACCATACTTTTTGAGACGGTCAATTAAACTTTCGATTTCCTCAATCTGTGCTTTAGTTAACTTATAATATTTTATGAAGTTTTTAATTAAATTTCTTTTAGTAGTTCCCCTTGATAATAAGTCAAATAATATCTCACAACCGTTGTTTCTCAAAATATAGACAGCATCTGAACCCTTAGGCAAGATTATAATTTCTCCCTTCAGTCTTTTAATTAACAAATCATTCTTAAGTTTAAAACCTCTCTGTGTAGACATCTTTCTCACCTCCTTCATTATTTATAATCTTTCGAAAATCATGAATTACTTGAGGCTAATGTATACTTCTTCATCTTTCTCTGAATACTTGCTACCGACTGTCAGCTCTCTAAGATAACCACCCCCTTACAATGCCTGCTTTAAGAAGATATTCTATTCTTCAAACATCTTTTTAATCTCTGCCTCGGTAAGAGGTAAATATAACCCCCTTCTAGGGAATTTTGCCAGTATATATCTTGCCGTTTATTTAAAAAAGTATAACTGAATTTTCTCTAACCACTTTAAGCAAATTTTCTTAATGCCTTACATTTTTTATCTTTAACAAAGCATCTTTTTTTCCTTTTTTTGAATTGCCCCAACCTCTCTTAAATCAGCAATAAATTCTTTTAAGTCCTCAACAAGCTTTTCGGGTTCCACTTCAAATTCATCAAGAATTTTTTTACGAATCTCTGCAAGGGTCCTTTTCCCATCAATCAATTCCCAGATTCTTACGGAAACTTCGTTATTCAAATTATAGATTGCCTCAAAATCTGCTGCCTCTTTCTTGATGGGAACGAGAATAATCTCATCAGCAATCTTACGTGCTACGAAATTGGGATTCTTTTTATAAACCCTGTTTTTCATATCCTCTCCTTCCTAAATTAACTAAAAAGTTCAATGGAAAATAGAGTAATCTCATCCTATAAAGTAATTTTGTATTTTCAGAGTAAGGCTCAAGGTTATAAAATTTAGCAAACTGTTCTCTAGGAATATTCAATATATATCTTACCGCTTCCCATATACTATCGTAAAGGAAAAAATGCGCTCTGAGATATGTTTTTTTAATATCAATATCCGTGGCAAAAGTGTACCTTAAGATAAGTTTATTTATCGCCAATCTTTTCCATAAAGGTATCTTCAATTCATCCAATATAGCTTCAGAAAATAGATTAGAAGAGATAAACCTTGTTTGAAATAAACTGAAATATAAAACTGTTCTCATCTTAGATACCCTACTCCATTTTAAGATATATTCCCAGTCAATTTTATGGGAAAATTTCTTTAGTAAACAGGCAAGGTCACAGGTTCCCTTCAGAGAAAAAATATTTCCCAATCTGCGCTTATGCAAAACCAAACTAAAAATTGAATCCTCAATTGATAAAAATGAAATGGGAACGCCTTCCATGTTTCTCTTCTCTAATCTTGTCCAGAGCAAGGGTAAAATGGGTTGTTTTAAGCGTTTAAAATCTAAATCCCAGTGAACTTCAATCAAAACTTTTTGCGAGGTACCAAATGGCTTTACATAAGCAATGTGGCACTGTTTTTCTCGCCAGTACCTCTCCTCTAATCCTCCAAGTTGCTTACTGTATCCCAAGTTTTGCAAAATCTCTCCCACCAATTTTAAATCCTCTTCTTTCACCATAATATCAATATCTGCCATACTCCGATAATTTATATCCGGATAAATCTCACCCATGAATGAAAACCCCTTTAATGGAGCGAAGGTAATATCATGGTCATTTAAAACTTTGCTTATCTTTAAGAATTCTTCCCATAACAGAATGTTGTGAGCCAAATTAAAATAATAGGCATTTTCTAATATCTTATGAACATCTTCAGGTAAAGGAACATCTTTTAATAAAATATAGGCAACAGGTGCAAGTTCATGATATTGAAGCAACTTAAAAAAAATTTCCCAATGGATATATCTCCGGCTTATTAAGTCTCTAATCTCCTTTTTTCTATCATAGAGCATACTCTCGCTAATTAGTAGAACAAGTTTTATTTCGCTATCCATCTCACCAATCCCGAGATTAAACAGAAAAGATAAAATGGTGTATGCCAGTAAAATAATTCATAGCCTGTCATATTGATTAAGAGTCCTATAAACGCCGAAAGAGAAATAAGTAAAATATCCTTCTTTTTCCCCTCCAACTTTTTAAGACTCTTCAAGCCATTTTTAAATAGAAAAAAGATAAAAGTTAAAAATCCTGTGAAACCTATAATTCCAGTTTCTCCTAAGAGAGTTAAATACATATTATCGGCAATTCTCCATTCATAGCCTACATCAGACTTTCCAGGATAATAATCAAAAAATCTTATTCTAATGTGGTTAAGCCCAATACCAAAAATAGGATGGTCCTTTAACATTTTAAATACCATCTCCACACGTTCAATCCTGTAGCGGGATAAAGGACTTGTATATTCTTGACCAAAGAGCATCCCTTTTAGACCAAAGCGGTCAAATCCTCTATCATATTCAAGGAAAGAAGATATAGCTACCGTAAGAATAAATGTTAAGATAAATAACATGAAAAGCATTTTCTTCTGTTTATGCCAAAGAAAAAATAAAATTGTTACAATAAAGCCAACAAATGCTGCTCTTGAGAAGGTAAGGATGAGAACCGAAGAATTAAGCAATAAAGAAATGGCTCCTAACAACAGAAACACAATATTTTTTTCTTTGAGTAAAACCAATCCAAATGGGAAACAGGCAAGGAGATAAGTTCCCAAGGGAGCAGGATTAAATTGTGTAGATAGGGGGCGCTTCAAGGTTGGATAAATTAAGTATCTCTCATAAAATGGATTATACATAATTTCATAGAGAAAATTTCTTCCCCAGAGAATATCAAATATACCCAAAAGAGATACAAATATACTAAAGAAGCAAATTGTTTTAGCAAAGAAGGAAATATCTTCTTCGGAAAAAAGACTGGTTAAAAAATATAGAGAAAAAAGTGGTAAAGCGAGATTGGAATAGGTCTCAATTGCTACTAACTTATTCTTCGCTGAGAAAACCCCTCCCATAAGACATAGAATAAATAAAAGAAGCACTAAATCTTTTCTGGTTATCTTTATCTTCTTCCTTAACCAGAAGTAGATAAAAATAATAAAGAGAATACATTTTATGGGTGTACGGTATTGTATCTGAATCGGTTCAGGGAAAAAAGAAATCCAGCCAATGAAAAATACTATAATCAATTTTCTGTATTCTTTATTTCTCGCAGATTTTAAAAACAAATGAATTTTCGTCATTGTATATTAGGCCAAAAAGATCTTTGTGTTCTGTGAGTTTTAATAAATCTTTCTCAAACTGAGGACAAATCTTTTTTATTCTTTGTCTATTAATCAGAAAAAATTTTGCCCCATAATATTTCAGCGTTTTATACAATAAAGTTGGTCTATCAAGATAAAGAAATATATTTCTATAGGCAGCCGGACCATACCAATCTCCTATGACTTTATTTTTATAGTA
>JBFWKV010000099.1:0-4867 GCA_050252475.1 Candidatus Omnitrophota bacterium
AGGCATTTCAAGTAGCATTAGCAACTGATGAGATTGGGATTCTTGTAATAACTGAAAAAGCGGCTAATTTTATTCGTGAGGAAATAGAAAATTGTATTTATCAGAAACAGTTGCCTCTCATTTTAGAGGTTCCCTCTCGTGGTACAGAAGGTATCTCCCGCGATATAAGTGAATTTTTGAGAAAGGCAATTGGGATAAGTGTATAGTAAAGACAATGGATATAGAAAAATATACCGAAGATACAGAACAAATAAAAGAAATAAGCAGGAGAATTCAAGAAGAAGCAGATTATCAGGCAAGGGATATTATCCAGCAGGCGAAACAGGAAAGTGAAAAGATTTTAAATATAGCCCAGCAACAAATTGCCTCAGAAAGAACTAAGAAGATGGCTGATTTGGAATTGGAGTTGAAACAAATGAGGGAACATATTTTTTCTTCTTTGAATTTAGAAAAGCGCCGAATTGAATTAAAGGAGAAAGAAAGATTTATAAAGAAGATATTAGAAGAAGTTGAACTTCAAGCAAAATCCTTCCGTACTTCTGAAGAATACCCAAATTTTTTGATGAAAGATATTTTAGAAGGCATTTCAGTATTAGATAAGGAGGAATTACGAATAATTTATTCTTCTCTTGACGAAGCAATATTTACAGAGGCATTCTTACAAAAATTATCAGAAGAATGTCACAGACAATTGGGAAAAAAAGTGATTTTACACCCAGAAAAAGGTGATTTTTCAGATATTGGTGTGAAATTACAATCAATGGATGGACGGATTGTTTTTGATAACACTTTTTCTGCCCGACTGGCACGTATGCAAAATGAGATTTATAATCGTCTGCTGAAAGAAAATTAAAAAAATATCTGGAATAAAGACAAATCTTTTAAATTTGTAATTTTTTAAACAAGGTGAGGACATATGATATGTGGTAAAATTTTTCGCGTCTCTGGTCCGGTAGTAGAACTGGAAGAGGTAGTTAACCTCCGGATGATGGATATGGTAGAAGTAGGAGAAGACCATCTGGTAGGTGAAGTTGTCCGATTGAAAGGTGACAGGGGTTATATCCAGGTTTATGAAGATACCACTTCTTTGAAAGCAGGGGATTTTGCTTATACCCAGGGTTTTCCCCTTTATGTGGAACTTGGTCCCGGTCTTATTAGTACTATTTACGATGGAATTCAAAGACCACTTGAAGTTATTAAAAATAAATATGGTATCTATATAACCAGGGGTGTGCATGTCAGTCCAATTGATAAGCAGAAGAAATGGCATTTTTATCCCGGTACAGTAGAAATAGGAAAAGAAATTACATCAGGATTTGTTTTAGGAGAAGTACAGGAAACACCCAACTTAAAACATCTGATTATGCTTCCTCCCAATCTAAGTGGTATTTTAAAATGGATTGCACCTGAAGGTGATTATACAGTTGAGGAAAAAATAGCAGTGCTTGAAAATAACCGCGGGAAAGAAGAAATTTATATGTATCACCGATGGCCTGTTCGTACACCAAGACCTGTCAAATCCCGATTTCCAGTAAGTCAGCCGTTGATTACAGGACAAAGAGTTATTGATACTCTTTTCCCAATTGCTAAGGGCGGTTGTGTGGCAGTGCCTGGTGGATTTGGCACAGGCAAAACAGTAGTCCAGCACCAGTTAGCCAAGTGGAGTGATGCGGATATAGTTATTTTTGTGGGCTGTGGAGAAAGAGGAAACGAAATGATAGATGTTCTTCTAAATTTCTCCAAACTTATTTCTCCAAAAACGAACCGACCTCTACTGGAAAGAACAATTTTTATTGCAAATACTTCTAATATGCCTGTGGCTGCAAGAGAAGCAAGTATTTACACTGGAATCACTCTTGCGGAATATTATAGGGATATGGGTTATCAGGTTGCTCTAATGGCTGATTCCACAAGTAGATGGGCTGAAGCGCTGCGGGAACTATCAGGACGACTGGAAGAAATGCCATTAGAGGAAGGATTTCCTGCTTATCTTTCTTCTAGGCTGGCTGAATTTTATGAAAGAGCAGGGAATTTTCAGACACTTTCAGGTAACAATGGTTCTATCACCATTATAGCATCAATTTCTCCACCAGGTGGTGACTTTTCAGAGCCCGTAACTTCCCATACCAAACGGTTTGTCAGAAGTTTCTGGGAACTTGATAGAGAATTGGCTAACGCACGACATTATCCATCCATAAGTTGGATTGAGAGTTATTCAGAATACTTAGATGATGTTAAGGAGTGGTGGCATACAAATATTGACCCACAATGGGAAACAGCCCGTTATGCCATAATGGACCTTCTACAAAAAGAACAAAAACTACTTCAAGTGGTAAAACTGGTGGGTCCTGATGTTCTGCCTCAAACACAGCGTTTGATACTGGATATATGTTCTATTTTCAAGAGTGCGTTTCTTCAACAGAGTGCTTTTGATAAAGTAGATACATATACTTCGCCAAAAAAACAGTTTTTAATGCTAAATGCTATATTGAAGTTATATGAGAAAAGTGAGGAATTGGTAAAGAAAGGTGTTACCATTGCTGAGATTAAAGCAACGGATGTTTATGAGGATATTTTAAGAATGAAAACCAAATATACTGAGGAAGATATAGAAAAATTAGAGGAATTACCTGTTCGGATAAATACAGAGTTAGATGAACTTAATTTTTGAATATAAAAATTAGTTATTAGTAAAACATATGAAGGTTAACAGGTATATAGTCCAAAAAATATTAGAGAAAAGGCAAGAAATTTGACACAATATCTCAAAAGTTATAAAGTTAAATTATAGAATTAGTCATAGGTAAGAAAGTTTAATATCTATGATTTTGTTGAAAGAGGATATTTTATGACAGAAAAATATTCACTGCGGGAATACATGGGATTGGAAGAAATAGTAGGTCCTATTTTTATCATACGAGATATCCACAATGTTGGTTATAACGAACTGGTAGAGATTGTGGATAATCAAGGAAAAAGTCGCATTGGTATTACCCTTGAAGTAGGTAAGGGCTATGCAGTGGTAGAAGTACTTGGTGGAACTGTGGGACTTTCTTTAAATGAGTCCCGTGTGCGTTTTAAAGGAGAGCCATTAATGTTAGGCGTCTCAGAAGAAATGTTAGGCAGGATATTTGATGGGCTTGGCAATCCTTTAGATGGATTTCCACGACCTGCTTATGAAGAGATGATGAATGTAAATGGTCAGGCTATTAATCCTACTGCCAGAGATTATCCTAGAAACATTATTGAGACAGGACTTTCTGCAATAGATGTTATGAATACTCTGGTTAGAGGGCAGAAACTACCAATTTTTTCTGGAAGTGGTCTACCTCACGATTTAATTGCAGCACAAATTACCCGACAGGCAAGAGTAAAAGAAGAACAATTTTGCGTTATTTTTGCGGCTATGGGTATAAAATATGACACGGCACAATTTTTCATAAGAAATTTTGAAGAAACAGGAGTTTTGGAACGAACTGTTATTTTTTTAAGTTTAGCAGATAGTCCCTCAATAGAGCGACTTCAAACCCCTCGTCTGGCTTTATCCTGTGCAGAATTTCTTGCTTTTAAAAAGCATATGCATGTTCTGGTAATTATGACTGATATGTCAAATTATTGCGAAGCACTTCGGGAAGTTTCTACGATAAGAGGTGAAATTCCTGCGCGTAAAGGATATCCTGGATATCTATACAGCGATTTAGCAAGTCTTTATGAGCGAGCAGGAATAATAAAAGGGTCAGAAGGTTCTATTACACAATTACCTATTCTAACTATGCCCAATGACGACATTACTCATCCAATACCTGATTTGACTGGCTATATTACCGAAGGACAAATTGTTCTTGAAAGGGAACTTTTTAGTAGAGGTATTTACCCGCCAATTGCGGGATTACCTTCACTTTCCCGTCTTATGAAAGATAATATCGGTGCCGGGATGACCAGAGAAGACCATCCAGACCTATCTTCTCAATTATTTGCCTGCTATGCACATGTGAAAGATATCAGAGCTCTGGCTGCTATTATTGGGGAAGAAGAACTTTCTCCGTTAGACCAATTGTATCTCAAATTTGGAGATGCTTTTGAGCAGAAATTCCTCAGTCAGGGACATTATGAAAGACGAACACTGGAACAAGGACTTGACCTGGGCTGGGAAATTCTTTCAGAACTACCAGCAGATGAACTTCTTCGTGTTAAAGAAGAAGAAATAAAAAAATATTACAAAGGTGAAAAATGAGAATACAATGTCCTGCTACTAAGACAAATCTCCTTAAGATGAAAAAAGCCCTTTTACTTACAGAAGAGGGCTATCAACTTCTTGAGGAAAAAAGAAAAATTATTATGAATGAACTTACTGGTCTAATTCATATAATACACCAGTCAGAAGAAGAAGTTGCTACTGCTCTTAAAGAAGGGTATAATTTAGTTGATAAGACAATATGTTCTATGGGCAGAAAGAAATTAGAAGAAATAAGTTTTTCTATAAACATTCAGAATAGTATATCTGTATCTCAAAGGAAGGTAATGGGTGTTTCTTTACCTGATATCAAACTTGATTTGCAGGATAATCCTCCTTATTATAGTCCATATGAAGTAAGTTTATATACTGATGAGGTAATAGAGCATTTTAAGAAAATTCTTTCTCTTTTAGTTGAACTGGCTGAAAAGAGAATTGCTCTTTTACGACTTGCTAAAGAGATGCAAAAAACAATGCGTAAGGTCAATGCACTTGAGATTGTTTTTTTTCCTGCTTACAGGGAAACAGTTAAGTATATTGGAGATAGATTGGATGAAGAAAGTCGGGATGCATTTTCCTTATTGAAATTGATAAAGCAAAGGCACGCAGGTAACAGAATTACCTGAGAAGTAG
>JBFWKV010000100.1:0-4865 GCA_050252475.1 Candidatus Omnitrophota bacterium
ATTATGGCAGATGCGGATGTAGATGGTTCGCATATACGCACTCTCCTTTTGACTTTCTTTTATCGGCAGATGCGCCCTTTAATTGAAAATGGACATGTCTTCATTGCCCAGCCTCCCCTCTACAAGGTAAAACGGGGGAAGCGGGAAGAATATATTCAGACCGAAGCCGAGATGAATGAACTTTTGTTAGATTTGGGTTCAGAGGGCTTACGTTTAATTGCCAATACCAGAGAGAAAAAAGAATTCAGCCCTCTGCAATTCCGCAGTCTTCTGAATATCCTTGTGGAGTTAGAGCATTATGAAAATATTTTCAGGAAAAAGGGAATTGATTTCATTAAATATCTCAGTCTGCGGGACAAAAAAGGGAGATTCCCCCTTTATTATCTGCGGGAAAATGACAAAGAGGTTTATTTTTACGATGACGAAGAATTATCGGAATATACCGAAGAACATGAAACGGGAGAAACAAAAAGCGGACGGGATTGGGAAGTGGTTGAATTGTTTGAGGCAAAAGATATAGAAGACCTGGCTAAACAACTGGGAAAAATGGGTATAGAAATAAAAGCTTATGCTCATCAGAGAGAGGAAAAAGAAAAAGCGCTTTTTAAAATAAAAGATGATAAAAAGGAAGTAGAAATTTTCAGCCTCAAAGCGATTTTAGACTATGTGAAGAAAAATGCTAAAGAAGGATTGGTTATTCAGCGGTATAAAGGTCTCGGAGAAATGAACCCTCTTCAGTTGTGGGAAACTACTATGGATGCAGAAAAGCGTACCTTGACCCAGGTGACCTTGGAAGATGCAGTGGAAGCAGACGAAATATTTACAGTTCTTATGGGAGACCAGGTAGAACCACGGCGTAAATTTATAGAAGAACACGCGCATGAAATTCGGTATCTTGATATATAAATTATAGAAAAAAGAGGAGAAGATGAACTCTGTAGATTTTTACCACGATAACCGGTTTATGCATATGTTGAGTTGTTTCCATAGTAAAACCACGTTTAACCATATCGTTGACTTTATTACACAGAGTTTCAAGGAATATATTCCCTTTGAACGCGTGGGGTTGGCTTTATTGGATGAAGAAGGGGGGAGTTTAAATAATCGCAAAGTAATTTCCCAAAAACCGTTTCTTCATCAGGGTTACGAAATATCTTATACGGGTACAGAATTAGAAAAAATAATTCAAGCCACTTCACCGCGCGTGATTAATAATCTTGAGGTATATCTGGAAAAAAATCCTTCCCACAGCTGGCCAGTTCGGTTATTCGGTGATGATATGGGGGCAGTGGTGATCATGCCCCTGCGAGTAAGAGAGAAGGGAGCGGGGTTAATATTCTTTTACCATTCTCAGATTAACGCATACAATCAAACACACATAGATTTCTTGCGCTTTGTCTCCACCCACATATCAACTGTTTTTGAGAAAAGTTTTCTCATGCGCGAGCTTGCCCTTACCACAGTAATGGGCTTGGCTAATCTTGCGGAAAAGAGGGACCTGGAGACCGGCCAACATATTAAAAGGATAAAATATTATTCGCGCGCCTTAGCAGTAGAACTAGCCACCAATAGCCTTTATAGAGAGGAAATAGATGAAGAATTTATACAGAATATTTATGATTTTAGTCCTTTACATGATATTGGAAAAGTTGGTATTTCGGATGCAATTTTGAGAAAACCGGGAAGACTTACTCCTCAGGAATTTGAGGAAATGAAAAAACACACGGTTATTGGCAAAGAGATTTTGGAGGCAATAGAAGAGAATTTGCAGAAGAAAGGTTTTTCTTTTTTTAAAATGGGGATAGAAATTGTCTATTCCCATCAGGAGAAATTTGATGGGTCAGGATATCCGCTGGGTTTGAAGGGTAAAGAAATTCCTCTCTCGGCGCGTGTGGTGAGTGTGTGCGATGTCTTTGATGCCTGCAGTCTGGAAAGGATTTATAAAGAGGCGTACTCTTTAGAAGACAGTTATCGCATCGTTGCCGAGGGAAGAGGTACTCATTTTGATCCGGTGATAGTGGATGCTTTTATAAATATAAGGGATAAGGTGGAAGACATATACCATCGTTTTAGACATTAGAGGAGGATTTTTAAATGTACGACCGGAATACAAAAATAATTCCTGTGGACCTTGAAGATGAAATGAAAGCTTCCTATATTTCCTACGCCATGAGCGTGATTGTAGGAAGAGCCCTTCCTGATGTGCGCGATGGGCTGAAACCTGTTCACCGGCGGATTCTCTATACCATGAAAGAACTGGGGTTGGAGCATAATAAGCCATATAAAAAGTGCGCACGTATTGTAGGAGAATGTTTAGGTAAATATCATCCCCATGGAGATATGGCAGTATATGATGCTCTTGTGAGAATGGTACAGGATTTTTCTTTAAGGTATCCTTTGATTGAAGGACAAGGAAATTTTGGCTCTATAGATGGGGATGCTCCCGCAGCCATGCGCTACACAGAAGCAAGACTTTCCCAGATTGCCGAAGAGATGCTTGCGGATATTGATAAAAACACCGTAGATTTTGTTCCTAATTTTGACGAATCTCTTACTGAACCGGTGGTTTTACCTGCGGTCCTTCCTAATCTCTTAGTGAATGGGGCAAGTGGAATTGCGGTGGGAATGGCAACCAATATCCCTCCCCATAACCTTACAGAAGTGGTAGATGGTATTATAAAAGTGATTGAAAATCCAGAAGTGGAGATAGGGGAACTGATTAAAATTATTAAAGGACCGGATTTTCCTACCGGTGGTTTTATCTGTGGAACGGATGGTATAAAAGAAGCCTATTCTACAGGAAAGGGGGTTATTAAACTACGTGCACGGGTGGGCATTGAAGAACAAAAATCAGGCAAAGAGAGGTTAGTTATAACCGAGATTCCTTATCAGGTAAATAAGGCAAACCTTATTACCCAGATCGCTGAACTTGTTAACAATAAAAAGATTGAGGGCATTTCTGACCTGCGCGACGAATCTGATAAAGAGGGGATGCGTATTGTGATTGAGTTAAAACGCGATGCTCCTTCCCGCGTAGTTTTGAATCAACTATATAAGCATACCCAGATGGAGACCTCTTTTGGGATTATAATGCTTGCCCTTGTAGATAATCGTCCCCGTGTTTTAAACCTTAAAGAGTTGCTCCAGGAATATATAAAACATCGTAAGAATATAATTATCCGCAGAACTAATTTTGAATTAGAGAGGGCAAAAAAACGTGCCCATATACTGGAGGGGTTAAAGATAGCTCTGGCAAATTTAGACAAAGTGATTAAAACAATTCGCCAGTCTAAGTCGGCAAACGAAGCAAGGGAAGCATTGATGAAAAATTTTAAATTGACCACCGAGCAAGCACAGGCTATTCTGGAGATGCAATTACAGAGGTTGACCGCTCTGGAAAGGCAAAAAATTGATGAGGAGTATCTGGGTTTAATCAAAAATATTCAACTCTACGAGGCAATCCTTAAAAGTGAAAAGAAGGTTTTAGAAATAATTAAAGAGGAGGTAATAGAATTAAAAAATAAATATAAAGACAAGAGACTTACCGAGATAATTCCTGAAGAGGAGGAATTAGAAATCGAAGATTTAATTGCCGAAGAAGATGTGGTAATTACGATAAGCCACAATGGTTATATAAAAAGACTTCCTGTAAGTGCCTATCGGAAGCAGAGAAGAGGTGGCAGAGGGGTAAGCGGTGCAGAATTGAAAGAGGAGGATTTTATTGAACACTTATTTATTGCCTCTACCCACGATTATATATTATTCTTTACTAATATTGGAAGAGTCCACTGGCTAAAGGTATACGATATACCTCAGGCAAGTAGGGTGGCAAAAGGGAAAGCTATAGTGAATCTGCTGGAACTCGAACCAAATGAAAAAATCAGTGCCTTTGTGCCGGTGAGAGAATTTAAGGAAGATGAGTACTTGGTGATGGCTACAAAGAACGGGCTGGTAAAGAAGACTTCCTTGGGAGCATTTAGTCATCCGCGAAAGGGCGGGATAATCGGAATAACTTTAGAGAAAGGAGACGAATTAATTGAGGTGGAATTAGCCAGAGGTAAAGAAGAGGTAATTTTAGCCACCCGCCAAGGTAAAGCTATTCGTTTTTCTGAAGAAGAAATTCGTGCCATGGGAAGAAGTGCCAGAGGAGTAAGAGGTATCCGGCTGAGTAAGAACGATGAAGTTATGGCGATGGAAATTGTGAAGAAAGATGCTACAATTTTAACAGTTACTTCTTTAGGATTTGGGAAGCGTAGTCCGGTTGATGAATATCGTAGTCAAGCACGAGGCGGGAAGGGGATCATTAATATAAAGGTGACTAAAAAGAATGGGGAGGTAGTAGGGTTAAAGACGGTTACCGATAAAGACGAAATAATGATTATCAGTGCCTCCGGGATGCTTGTGCGTTGTCCAGTTAAAGATATCCGGGTAACTGGACGGGCAGCTCAGGGAGTTAAATTAATTCGTTTAGAACCAAAAGATAAAGTTTCCTGTGTAGCAAGTATCGTCGCTGAGGAAGAGGAAGAATAATTCTGGCTTTACTTTGTCCCCATCGTCTAGCCTGGCCTAGGACAAGGGCCTTTCGAGCCCTCGACGCCGGTTCAAATCCGGCTGGGGACGCCACCCTTGACAAACCGCAAAAATAGGATATATTTAACTAATAAGCAAACAAAAGGGAAATTTTTGGCTAATTAATCTTGAGCAGAGCAAGGAAAGGGAAAGATGTGCGGAATAATTGGATACATCGGAAAAGAAGAAGCACAGTCTATACTTTTGAATGGATTGAGACGCTTGGAATATAGAGGATATGACTCAGTAGGGATGGTCACTTTTTCTTTGGGAAGGGAACTTTTAATAAAGAAGCT
>JBFWKV010000101.1:0-4715 GCA_050252475.1 Candidatus Omnitrophota bacterium
TTTAGCAATATCCAAATTGGCATCCTTAATTGCTTCCTTTGCCGATACCAGAGCAAACTGAACAAATCTTTCCGTCCTTTTAATTTCTTTCTGAGCAATGTATCCCTCGGCAGAAAAATCTTTTACCTGGCCGGCAATCTGACAATCAAAATTAGAAGCATCAAAACTAGTAATCTTACTTATTCCGCTCAAACCATTCTTTAAAGAATGCCAATAATCATCAAGGGTAGAACCAAGCGGAGAAATTATACCCATTCCTGTAATTACTACTCGGCGTTTATCCATATCAATTACTTAAGAACAAACCCGCCTTTTCCCGGCGGGTTATTTTAGTAAGTGATATCAAATAATCTGCTATTTATCGGTTTTAACTCTTTCTTCAATATATTTAATAGCATCTCCTACAGTACGGATTTTTTCGGCATCTTCATCCGAAATCTCTATACCGAATTCTTCTTCCAGTGCCATTACCAATTCCACAGTATCAAGAGAATCTGCTCCTAAATCGTCAATGAAAGAAGAGGTCTCTTTTATCTCTTCTTTTTTTATTCCTAACTGTTCTGCCACAATAGACTTAACTTTTTCTGCTACTTCCATTCTCTTCCCCTCCCTTCTTTTACAATATTTATACTCAAATCATACCTCCATCTACTACAATCACCTGCCCGGTGATATAATCCGCTGAATCAGAAGCAAGAAATAAAGCCACTCTGGCAATATCTCGCGGAGTTCCAAATCTGCCCAAAGGTATCCTCTCCAGCATCTTCGCTTTTATCTCGGGAGAGAGCTTATCGGTCATCTCCGTTTGAATAAAACCAGGGGCAATTGCATTAACGGTAATACCCCGCAGGGCTAATTCTTTTGCCACTGATTTGGTAAATCCTATTATACCCGCCTTAGAAGCAGCATAATTTGCTTGACCTAAATTACCGATTAGACCAATAATTGAGGAAATATTTATAATCTTTCCTCCCTTCTGTTTTAACATTACCTTCGCCACTGCTTTGGTACAATTGAAAACACTTTTTAAATTCACGGAAATAACTCTATCCCACTCCGTTTCATCCATCCGTAAAATTAAAGCATCGCGGGTTATTCCCGCGTTGTTAATTAGTATATCTATCCGTTTATAATTGTCAAGAATATTTGCCACTGCCCGCTCAACTTCTTCATTATTACTAACATCAACTTTAAAAGTAGAAACGGATTTATCAAATACAATAATATCTGTTTTGGCTTTTTCTAACTCTTCTTCGTTTATATCAAATATCACTAATTTTGCCCCTTCTTGAGCAAAGCATAAAGCAATTTCTTTTCCTATCCCGCGTGCTCCGCCGGTTACTATCGTGACTTTATCTTTTAATAACATAAAAACTCCTTTTTATTAATCATTAAAAGCTGAATAATTATATAGAAAAACTCCCTTCCCTGTCAAGCTTATTTCAGGCCAGGGTTAACCTGTTCAGTAATCCTTTTATATCCTGAGCAGTCTCTATATTATAAACCTCTAATGAACTATCAATCCTGCGTATCAATCCCGAAAGAACTTTGCCCGGTCCTATTTCCAGAAATATAGTAACCCCCCAGTTAACCATAAACCTCACTGAATCTTCCCAGTGAGTAGCATGATTTATCTGGTTAACTAAATTGGTGAGTATTTCATGTGGTTCTTTTTCAAAATAAGCAGTTACATTACTCACCACGGGTATACGGGGAGTTTTTATCTCTATACGACTTAATTCCGCTAAAAGCTTTTTACTCGCGGGAGACATTAAAGACGAGTGAAAAGGTCCACTTACTTCCAAAGGAATTGCCTTGCGAGCTCCTTTTTCCTTTGCCAAAATTACTGCTTTCTCCAGTGCTGGAAAGGAACCAGAAATTACAATCTGGCCTGGACAATTGAGATTGGCAATTTCTGCCCCTGAATCATTACAGATTTTTTCCACCGTCTCATAATCTAAACCCAGTAAAGAAACCATACCTCCTGGATTAATCCGGGAGGCTTCTTCCATAAATTCTCCTCTTTTGTAAACTAATCTTACTGCATCCTCAAAAGTAATTGCTTCTGCTGCTACAAGAGCAGAGTACTCTCCTAAACTCAATCCCGCAGTAACCTCAGGCAAAATAGAAGGAGCTGTCAACTTTAAAGCATTAAGTGTAGCTATCGAAACAACCAGAATGGCTGGCTGAGCGATGGAAGTTAATGTAAGATTATCCGCAGGTCCCTCAAAACATAATATTCTCAAATCTATATTAAGAATTTCTTCTGCCTTCTCAAACAAGAATCTTATCTCGCTGAAATTTTCATAAATATCCTTCCCCATACCTACATATTGCGCACCCTGACCGGGGAAAACAAAAGCAATCTTTTTATCGTTCATCATCTTACTAAACCTGTTAGTGATAAATTAAATAAGCAATAAAATTCTTAAGCCCATTTAATAACCGTAGCCCCCCAGGTTAGGCCACTTCCGAAAGCAACCAGTACAATGATATCACCTTCTTTAATCCCTTTTAGTCTTACTGTTTCATATAGCGCTACTGCGGTGGAAGCCGAAGACATATTTCCATATTTCTCTATATTCAAATAAATCTTACTCATGGGAAGCCCTACCTTTTTTGCTACCGCCTGAATAATGCGAATATTTGCCTGATGAGGTATAAGATAGGTAACATCTTTACAGGTTAGCCCTGCTTGAGCAAGTGCTTTTTCCGCTGCCTCAGCCATTAATTTAACCGCATGTTTAAACAACTCCGACCCCTCCATCTTTAGAAAATGAAGCCTATTCTCTACAGTAGAGAATGAAGCAGGGAGGCGAGAACCACCCGCAGGAATTTTTAGTAAATCTACCTGACTGCCATCTGCTCCTAAATAAGTAGAAATAATCCCACCTTTATCTACCCTTTTCAGTAAACATGCTCCCGCTCCATCTCCAAATAAAACACAAGTACTTCTATCTGTCCAGTCAGTAATTGCCGAAAGTTTTTCTGCTCCAATTACCAGAGCATTTTTATAAGTCCCATTCTTCAGGAATTGCTCTGCTATGTTTATTGCATAGATATAACCGGTGCAGGCAGCAGAGACATCAAAACAAACCGCATTAAATGCTTTTATTTTACGTTGGATAAAACATGCTGTGGAAGGAAAAAGCATATCGGGAGTGATAGTGGCACAAATAATAAGCTCCACTTCCTCCGGACTTAAACCCGCATCTTTTAATGCTTCTTCTGCTGCTCTTGCTCCCAAATCTGAAGTAGCATCCTGCTCTGAAGAAATCCTCCTTTCTTTTATACCAGTTCTTGTAACAATCCATTCATCGGTAGTATCCACCATCTTTTCCAGATCCTGATTGGTAAGAACCTTATCAGGTAAATAAGCCCCTACTCCCACAATCCCTACGGCATTGTTATTACTCATAAACTCCCCAGATTTTTTATATCTTCTTGGATATGTCTGGTAATATTGTTCTCCACAGAAGATACAGCAAATCTAATGGCATTTTTTATCGCCCGAGAAGAAGAAGCACCATGACAAATTACGCAAATCCCATTTACTCCCAGAAGAGGAGCCCCTCCATACTCTGCATAATCTATCTCTTTTTTTAAATTACGCAAGGCTCCTTTTAAGAATAAAGCACCTATCTTTGCCAAATTGCTTTTTTTAATATGCCTTCTTAAAAATTCCATCAAAGCATAGGCAAGACTTTCGGAGATTTTCAAAGCAACATTACCTACAAAACCGTCACAAATAATTACATCTGCCTTACCCCGGAAAATATCTCCTCCCTCTACATTACCAATAAAATTTACCCCTCCTTTTAAAAGCAACTGCCGGGTCTCCTTGAGAAAATCTGTTCCTTTTGTTTCTTCTTCTCCTATATTAAGGAGACCAACACGAGGATTATCTATATGTAAAAGATATTTGGCATAAATTGTTCCCATAACTGCATATTGATAGAGGTGAATAGGCTTGGGATTAATGTTGGCTCCCGCATCAATCAATATACAAACCCCTTCCAGAGTAGGAAAGACTATGGCAATGCCCGGTCTTTCTATACCTGGGATAAGACCCCATTCAAGTGTGGTGGCACAAACTACTGCACCGGTATTTCCTGCCGAAACAAAACAATCGGCTTTGCCTTTCTTTACCATTTCCACTCCCACCATAATGGAAGACTCTTTCTTTCTCCGTACACTTACCGCGGGAGAATCATCCATTCCAATAACTTCAGAAGCATGGTTTATAGTTATTCTCTCGGGATAGCGTAATCTATATTTGGACAATTCCTTCTTTAAAAGCTCTTCATTGCCCACAAGCACAACTTGTCCATAGCCTCTCTCTACGGCCGAAATTGCCCCTTCCACTTCCACACATGGGGCACGGTCGGATCCCATTGCATCTACTGCTACACGAATATTTTCCATCATAATTAAATTTAATAACCTATATTGTGAAACTATTTAAATTATAAAAAAGAAATTACTTCTCTTTTTGTTTTTCCTCAATAACAACTACTTGCCTGTTTCTATAATAACCGCAATAGGGACAGACGCGATGTGGCAATTTCAATTTTCCACATTGAGGACAGGCAATCAAGTTAGGATTCTTAAGTTTCCAATGGGTACGCCGTTTATCTCTCCTTGCTTTAGAAAATTTTCTCTTGGGTAATGCCATCTTGCTCTCCTTTCTTTATTCCACTATAGACAAGTTAAAT
>JBFWKV010000102.1:0-4658 GCA_050252475.1 Candidatus Omnitrophota bacterium
ACCAATAAGGTATTTTCTTTTTCTTGAACTAAGTAAAGGAATTTTCTTTAAAACTTGAGGAATAAACCGGCTACCATAAAAACCAGGATTAACTGCCATAATCAGAAGGATTTCTATTCTGTCTAAAAGGTCTTCTATCTCTCCAATCTCAGTCTCGGGATTAATTGCTAATCCTGCTTCTACTCCTTCCTTGTGAATTTCTTTTATTACTTCTTGAGGAGTATTTTTTGATTCAAAATGAAAGATAATTCTCTTCACCCCAGCTTTCTTAAAAGAATAAATCTCCCTAAGTGGATAATCAACCATAAGATGGGCTTCTAAGAAAAGTCCTGTCTTTATCTTGCTTAAATCACCGGCAGTAATACTTTTTGAGGGGACAAATTTACCATCCATTATATCAATCTGAGCAATATCACAGAAAGATTCGGCTTGACGGACTTTTATTTCTAAATCTTTGGGGTCATCGGTTAATATCGCAGGGACAATTTTCATCACAATTATATTTTATTTTTACTAATCAAAACCCAAGCTTTTCTAATTCCTCAGCGGAAATACTAAAAGAATGTTCTCTATCAGGAAAAATTCCTTTTTCTACTTCTTCTTTAAATTTCCTAACCGCCTCTACAATTTGGGAACCAAGATTAACATACTGTTTAGCAAATTTAGGTAGAAATCTTTCAAATAATCCCAACATATCCGAAGTAACCAGTACCTGCCCATCGCAATATGGCCCTGCCCCAATTCCTATGGTAGGAATTCTCAACTTTTCGGTAATAATCTTAGCAACTTTGTCGGGAATACACTCCAGAACAATACTAAAACATCCAGCCTCTGCAAAAGAAATTGCGGTATCAATCAGAATCTTTGCTGTCTGGGCATCACGCCCCTGAACCTTAAATCCACCCAACTGTATTGCAGTTTGAGGAGTAAGTCCAATATGCCCCATGACCGGAATTCCCGCGTCTATTATTGCCCGTGCAATATCAATCACACCTGGATAATACTCCAGCTTCACTGCATCGCAACCTGCCTCTTTAATAAACCTTCCCGCGTTGTAGATTGCATCTTCTTTGCTTTTATGAAAAGACATATAAGGCATATCCCCCACCAAAAGAGCATATTTCAAGGCTCTTTTTACTGCTTTTGCATGATGAAGCATCTCTTCCATCGTCACCGGAATGGTATTTTCGTATCCTAAAACCACCATACCTAAAGAATCTCCCACCAGAATTATATCCACTCCTGCTTTATCAAGAAAATAAGCAAGAGGAAAATCGTAGGCAGTAAGCATAGTAATTTTCTTATTCTCTGATTTCATTTTTATGATATCAGGAATAGTTATTTTTTTTCTCTCCATCTCCCCTCCTACTTAATTATTCTGATTTAACTTTATTTTCTATTTTAAGATATGAATCACAATAAACTGTTTTATTCAAGAGCACCTCGGCGGTACGGATTACCTTAATCAGCTCCTCATCCAGCGGGTCTAAAATCGCTGCATCCAGACCATAACTCAACGCCATTGCTAAATAAGTCCGATTTATCAAAGAACGATACTTTGTTCCCTGTGAAACATTACTCAAACCCAATATTGTTTTTGGAGGAGGTTGCGAAAGCATCTTAATCTGACGAATGGTCTCCAGAACTTCTAAACACTGTACCTGGGCAACATTCACCGGTAGAATCACTGCATCTATATACAAATCATCTATGGATAGCCCTTCTTCCTGCCACCGAGTTAAAATACTCATTGCCAGTTCCAGACGAGAGTTAGCATCGGGAGGAATCCCTTTTTTGGACATGGTTAACCCAATTAAACTGGCATTGTATTTATTAGCTAAAGAAATCAGATTGTTTAATTTTTCTTCATCAGCAGAAGTTGAATTAATTATGGGCCTGGATTTACATAGTTGTAATCCTCTTTCCATTACTGTCAACTTCGTAGTATCAATTGCCAGAGTAATATCTGTTACTTCGGTTATTGTTTTAACCAACCATTCCATAGCAGAAAGGGGGTCTTCGCTTGCTGTACCCACACTAACATCTAAAGCATTTGCTCCTTTTTCTATTTGTTTCAAAGCAAGTTCCTGTATAATCTTTTTGTCCCTGTCTTTAATGGCTCTTGCCACATCTTTAAACATTCCATTAATACGCTCCCCAATAATATACATACCTTAGCCTCTTTTTAACTAAGTGTTCATTAATTCTCCTATAGTCTCCCTCACCAACTTTATTGCCTTGGGATGGTTCATTACCAGAATATCCGCACCTGCATTGAGAAAAGCAATTGCGGTCATTGCTTCCCAGATAATCGCCCTTTCTTTCTGCCTACCCCACAAAGGAAACTCTGCCTCAGTAAGTTTAACTTCCTTTGCCCGCCAGGCTTCTTGCCCTACAAAACTAATCATGGGTTGGGAAAGCATTCTATCTCCATTTAAACAAGCCAGCCTTGTTCTCTCCATCACCGAATAAGTATATTCTAATCCATATCCCAATCCACCGGTAGCATGATGTATAACAATCCTCTCTGCAGGTAGCCCAAGGTCAGAAATAAGAATATTTAGCTGTTTGGCTAAATTAATATCTATAGGAGTCTCAGCAATCAAAGAGTGTCTTCCTCCTATACAAGCAGCAGTCATTGTTTTATAGTTCTCCTGAACCGCTATACCCAGAAGACAGTTCTCTCCTTCGGCAATCTGGGAAATTCTCAGAATAACCTCACCATCTTTTTGTATTGAACCTCCACCGGTAATAATCAACGGAACAGAAACATTTTTCAATATCCTCTCCACAACCTTACCCGCTTCTTCAGGGGAACTATCTTTTGCATCTGGGTGGGTACTGAACAATCTCAAGCAGATGAGGTCTATCTCAAATTCCTCTACCGCTTTTTTTGCCCAATCAACTGGATCTTTAAGGGAATCTTTGAATTCCTCTTTAAGAGGTTCTACCCAA
The DNA here is from genome assembly GCA_050252475.1 of Candidatus Omnitrophota bacterium. GTDB lineage: Bacteria > Omnitrophota > Gorgyraeia > DTHP01 > DTHP01 > JBFWKV01. The sequence continues at coordinate 2,956 of JBFWKV010000102.1, forward strand.
TCCGCCGGTTCTGTATCCCATACTTCCATGGCAACTATCGGAGGGTTCGTTATCTTGCCTTCAAAATGGAGAAATGGTAAAGTATTTTCTCCTCCAACTTTTATCACTTTTTTCCTTGTTCCTCCTTCTTGTGAAGTAGCTCCGATAGTTATCTCGTTTACCCTTCCTGTCCATTTCTCAATTATCTTTTCCATAACTGCTCCTTTATTTTGTTCAACCTGACTGGATTTATTTTATCACAGTGATGATGATATGCTAAGAAAAATTTCAAAAGAGATTTAATCAGATGATTTTCTCTAATAATTTAGCGAAATTCTGGTAGACAATAGAATTTGAAAAATTGAAAATTGAATTTCCTTTCTCCCAGAGGACATTTAATTCTTTATCTTCGGGAATAGCCCCTAAAAGCTCTAATCCTTCTTTACGGAAATCCTCATAAGGAAGGGAGTTTGAATTATAACGATTCAGGATAAGGTAAATATTTTTAATCTTCAATTTTAATTTTCTGGCAATATCCCGAATACGATAGGCAGCAGTAAGCGAAACTGAATCAAATGTAGCCACAATAAATAGAAAATCTAAATCATCAGTAGTCCTTCTACTCAAATGCTCCATCCCCGCTTCATTATCTATAATCACAACCTTATAATGAGAAGACAAACTACTTAAATAACCACGTAGAATATGATTTACAGCACAGTAACAGCCAGGTCCTTCAGGACGTCCCATCGCTAACAAATCAACTTTATCGGACTCTACCAGAATTTCATTTATCCTGCGGAGAATAAATTCGTTTTTTGATTCATTAATATCAATCTTCCTCTCTAAAGCCTCTTCCCTAATATCGGCAATTGTCTCTCTAAGTTCTAAACCTAAAATCACATTCAAATTGGAATTGGGATCCGCATCTACCGCCAGAACAGGGGTTAATTTTTTATCAATAAAGTATCTTATGGCTAAAGCAGAAAGGGTCGTCTTACCCGAACCACCCTTCCCAGAAAAAGCAATTCTTAATCCCATTGTTTCAGCACCTTAATTGTTCTGTGTTAGAAAGTACAAAAATTAATCTATTTTAGCTATAAGCCTCTTTACGGTTGGAAATTTATCAATATCGGTATGGGGTATAAACAAAGAAGCGCTATAGTTATTCATAAATTCGGTACTGGTACTTAAATCAATATAGGTCATTTTTTTAGCAATTGCCTCAACCTCTTCATAAGCCTCCTGAGAAAGCAGACATAGCTTTGCTCCCGTAATTGAGGAATTTCCCACGAAAATAAATTTTTCATGCGGTAAGTCGGGTAACAAACCGATTAATATGGCTTTTTCTATATCTAAATATGTTCCCAGACCGCCGGAAATAAAAAAGTATTTTACATCTTTAAAAGAAATGCCCATCTGCTTTAGTAAAACCTCCGCTCCTGTATATATTGCTCCTTTAGAATAAATTACATTTTTAATATCTGCTTCAGTAATAGTTATGTTCTGTGAAACATCGGTTTTATCTGCAGGGACAATAATAAATTCATTATCTTCATTACTCACGGTAAATTTGCTTTTTTTCAATTTCCCCGAACGTTCAATTAATCCATTTTTAAGTAACTCTCCTACTATATCTATTATTCCTGCACCACAGATCCCCTTTGGTTTTTTATCTCCTATGGTAGAAAATTCAACCTTGTCATCATTAATCTCTACTCGCT
>JBFWKV010000103.1:0-4654 GCA_050252475.1 Candidatus Omnitrophota bacterium
TATTGACAATAACTTCATTTCATTTTTTCAATCTTATTATACCTACCTATAAACTTCTTTTCTGTGTCTGATTCTTAAAATAAGAATAGTATTTTCTTCTGGGATAACTGTGTATATTACTCTATAACCCAAGATCGACGCATCTTTTGGAAAAAACTTTGTAGATATAGGAATATCAAGGGAAAAAGAAAAAAACAAAAACCGATTTCTTACCAACAAATTTTTAGAATGTAATTTTAGGAATTTTTAATGCTTTTAATATTTTTTTCTGTTTTTCTTCTATTGGTGTGATTCCTTTTTTAATTGGATTTTTATCTACTAAAATATCTCCTAATTTAATTGTGCTTAGGTCTTTTAACACCCAGTTTGCCTCTGGAAAGTTATCAGTATCTTTTCCATCTGTTCCCTGTTGGTATAGTTCAGAGGATGAGTTTACAGATAATCTATATTCTATTGTTGTCATAAGAAGATAAGACAGAATACAAATATAGATATGACCACGAATATTTTCATCTCTATGGTGGTTAATTGGTCTAATTTTTATAACATCTTTTAAACATCTAAATGCTCTTTCTATTCTTTCTAAATTTTTATAAGTTGATATAATCTCTTTTGCCTGCAAGGGAATTACATTAGTTTTTATTACTGTGAGCCCATCAAAAATTTTATCTTCTATTACCTTTTTTCTGTTAATTTGATATTTAAAACTTCCTTCCCCTTTTAATTGCTCGTCAATTTCTATTTTTATATATTTCTTTACTGATGAAAATTTCTTAAATGTTTCTCCTAATTTAATTAAAATTATATCTCTGGATACTATTTCTCTTTTTCTTATCATCTCCTTTATCTCTTTTAACCTTTCTTCTAAACGACTTAAATTCCTCTCTCTTGTCTCTTGTTCTTTTTTTCTCCTTTCAGTGTTCAAATAAATTACATACTTCTCTTCCCCTTTGATTATTTCTTTTATGTATTTATTCTCTTCTATCTTTTCCATTGTCTCCTCTGATGGCCTAAATTCTATTACCTTTTTACACTCTATATTCCTCATCGCTATAATGTATTTATAATCTGCCTCTACAATATGAAGAATATTCCCTTTACTCATTAACCCCCTGTCTCCTATCAATATTATATCTTCTATGTTTACCTTTTCCTTCAAATTATCTATTCTTCCCTTTAATGTGCTTTTGTCTGATGTATTACCTGGAAATATCTCTACCCATAACGGAAATCCATACTTGTCTATTACCAGTCCTATTACTATTTGCTTCTTATCAGGCCTTTTATCTCGTGAATATCCAAAACTTGCTAATACACATAACTTACTACTTTCAAAATAAGTGCTGGTTAAATCATAATAAATTTCCTCTATCTTTTTCCCTTTATAAATCTTTTTTTTAATCTGTTCTGTTATTTTTATTTGAAGTGAAGAATATATTTTATCCAATGCTTTCAGTCCCCTATAAAATCTGTTTGAATATGTTTCCTGTGGAATAAGATGGGATATAGCACTCCTTTCTTCATACCAGTCCTTTATTTTGTTTTCTGTTAATGGCTCAATACACCTGTTTATTGTTAAAAGACATATCTCTGATGTTAAATTCCCTTCTTTATATCTCTTATCTCTTATTAATTCCTCTATCATCTCTCCTAATCCCCACCAATCCCATAAATACTTCAATACATACACATCCCCATATGGCTTTACTTGCCCAATTTCTATTCTGTCTATTGATACAAGTTTATCTATATCTACATCTTTATTATAAACAAATTTTAACTTCTTTATTTCTTCATCATTTACACTGCCAAAATACCTCTTTACTTTATGCCGAACATACCCTTTTTCTTTATCTCTATACCCCTCTACTAATGATGCTGTCTTATAAATCTTATTCCCTTCTTTCTTTGGTATTACCTTTATAAACATATTCTCCTCCTTTTCTTGACAATTATTATACCATAAATATTTTTATCTGTCAAGTAATATTTTAATAAATTTTATACAAATTCTTGACAACAATGAGATAAATAAAAATAGAAAAATTGCCAAAATACTTGACTCTATTGATATCTTATGGTTTTATAATAATAAGAAGCGTCGATCTTGGGTATAAGGAGGGCTTTCCAATTTTCTCATTCCTTCCCATTTTCCTTTTAGAGATGCTCCTATGTAAGGGTTTGCGGTTAGTTGTTTTTCTATTTTATCTTTTATGATTTGCCATCGTTGTTTAGGAATTTTTTTTAGGTCTTTTTTTACGGAGTTTTTATAACTGATTTCATAATTCATTCTTGACTTCTTTCCAGAAATTCTCTGACTTTGTAATTCTATCTTTCTTATCTCTTAATCTTCCCAGAGCAGTTTCATAATCCTCTATTTCTTCCAGATACATTTCCAGTGCCTTGGTTACATAGAAACTTTTAGGCACATAGTTTTTTTCACTTAACTCATTTAATCTTTTTTTTACATCTTTTTCTATTCTTACTCCTAAATATTCTGTTTTCATTTTTTCCTCTCTTTCTGTTTTACTTGTTTTACATTATACCATTTTGACTTTTAGAAAGCAAGTAAATACTTATTTATTCTCTATACAAAAGAAGTGATTTTGTTTAATCTTCTTTATTTATTTTTCTCTTTTTCTTCTGTTTTATCTGTTTTTTTCTCTGTTTGTTATACATCCAGAAAAAATGTATAATGTAAATTATGGATAATAAAAACAGTTTAGCAGTTGTTAGAAGACAAGAAATTGTGAAGGCAGGGTATATTGTGGAGTATTTGACACCGGAAGAAATTGAAAGGATGGTAGAAGTAGCAAAGACAAAAAAGAAAAATAGGGCTCGGGATGCTCTTTTTATTAGGTTTCTTTTTATTACAGGGGCGAGAGTGTCAGAAGCAATAGGGGTTGAAGTCCGAGATGTGAAAAAAGAAGGTGGGGTCTGTTATGTGTTTATTAGAGAAGGAAAAGGGAACAAGAAAAGAAAAACAGGAATTTCAGAGATGTTTTATAATGAGATAATGGCTTATGTATATAAAAAAGGACTGCTCCCAGATAAAAGATTGTTTCCGTTTAATAGACAGAGAGGATGGCAGATAATAAAAGAGGTGTCAAAGAAAGCAGGAATAGATAAAAATGTTTATCCACATCTTTTAAGGCACTCTGACGCAATATATCGGCTGAAAAAGACAGGAAATCCAAAAGCATTACAACATCATTTAGGGCATTCAACTATTACTATGACGATGAGATATTTGGCAACATTGACAGAGGAAGAAGCAGTAAGAATAGAGGCAGAAGTGGAGTTTTGAAAAGATAATAGGGAATAGTGGAATAGTCGCATAAAGGAGGCGGAATGAATAAAACAATAGAAAAGGTGGGAAGAAAGGCAAAAGGAATTGTTTTAATGATAATGATTTTAGTAGGAGTGTGCAGAGCAGGATACAAATTTACCCCTTATGTAATGGAGACCCCAGACGGAAAGGATATAGAGATATTTTCTGCGGATTTAATTGGTTTTCTTGATGAGGATAAATATGTAGATTTTGTTGCTAAGATTTTTTCCTCTGATGTAGATAAGGAGTATATTTTCTGGGGCAACGGTTTAACAGACAAAATTCAATATGAAAGCACATTTTTGGAAGATGTATCTTTTACGGAGTTAGCAGATATTGATAGAGATGGTAAAACAGATATTATTTTTGATGAGCAGACAATAAGAGAAACTTTTGTGTGGGTTAAATATAATTTAGGAAATCGAGAATTCTCTGACCCTGTTTTAGTTCTCTCTCTTTCTTCTTCCGAGTGGGGGAGATTATGTGGGGTGTTTGATGTTGATGGAGATGGAAATTTAGACCTTATTTTTTATCACCCATTAGATTACTATATGACTAACATTTATTGGGGCGATGAGAATAATGAGTTTTCTCCTGACAGATATACAGATTATTATTCTCTTTATTGTTTGCCATATCCGTGGTGCGATGTTAATAATGATGGGAAAATGGATTTTCTAACTTCAAGCGTTTTTGTCCAACAGGAAGACAAAACATTTAAGCAAGTTTCTACTTTACCAAATGCCATAAAATCCCGAGAAGTTGTAGATGTTAATGGCGATGGTTATTCAGACATTATTGCTGATTTTCAAGATGGGTTAGTGGATAGAATTGTAGTTTTACTCGGTAATGGAGATGGGACTTTTGATATTCCTGTTGAGTTATTTTCAGAACAAGGAGACGGAGATGATGGGACTGATTATTTGGATTTTACACTCTGTCTCTGCACTCCTTCTGATTTTGAAGGAGATGGTAAAACAGATTTAATAATAACAAGGAGATATAAAAATACTTATTGTCAATATCTTCTTACGATTGGTGAGGACTTAAACTATGAACTCATAGGTCCCTACCCATCATACAAAGGAGAAGTAACATCTTTTAGGGATTTCAATGGCGATGGCTATCCTGACTTTACTACCAGTGGGGCTGATGGGTGGATTATGTATTTTGGGAGTGAAGCAGAAGAATCAGGCGACGATGAAGTTCCCCCTGCCACTGGTGGTGGAGGCGGTGGAGGGGGTGGTTGTTTTATAGCAACTGCCTGTTTTGGTTCTTATGACCATCCTTTTGTAAAAGTGTTAAGGCAGTTCAGAGATGAGT
>JBFWKV010000104.1:0-4615 GCA_050252475.1 Candidatus Omnitrophota bacterium
AACCCCCAATAACCTTTGGAAACCGTGTCCACCTCGTAGGTGGCAACCGGTCAAACCGTGTCCACCTCGTAGGTGGCAACCGGTCAAACCGTGTCCACCTCGTAGGTGGCAACCGGTCAAACCGTGTCCACCTCGTAGGTGGATAGGGGTTAAGGCCATATTACCGGTGAATATGCGCAGGGAAAAGCACAATCGGGTGCAAAGAGGGAAAATTCTTCTTCTACTGGGCGGTGCAAAATAAGGGGATTAAGTACTCCTAAGGAAGAAGTATAAAAATCCTGCGTGCTTCTCTGTACAGGATAATTTCCCGCATAAACTGCCTCAGAAGAACCGAGTAGAGAAGTTAAACTTGCCAGACTAAGCGAAGGATTTTCCAGCATCCGTAAAGCTGCTTCGGCAGCAATAATTGGCGCAGCAAAAGAAGTTCCTTCTAATCCCCAGGGAAGTTCTCCCCAATTTATATATAAATCTGCACTATTTGAATATGGTGCTCCCCTCACCCCTACGGACAAAACATAAGGACCTGCCTGTCCCCACGCGTCATAACTTCCTTCATTACCGGAAGCAGCTACCACAAGAATTCCACTTTCATAGAGGTCTCTTAACGCATTCCGTATCACATTATCTATGCCACCTTGTGAGCCAATACTCATATTGATAACCTTTGCACCCCACGCTTTAGCCTGAGCAAAAGCATTTAATATATCGCCGGTCGCTACCGCTTTAGAACCATCACTCTGCCATTCGCCGGGTAAAATTATTGTGCGTATCTCAATGTTCGCCCCGGGATTTTCGCGACGAATTCTTTCCTCCATAACTGCCTTAACCTGTGCGGCGTGTTCCGGGTCAATATCAATAATAGCAATTTTTATTTTCCCTGAGGAATCACCGGAAGAAGGTTCTGCCCCAACCTGGTCTACCTCACTTGTTCCCTCATAAGAAGAATCATAAACATCATCCTGAGAGGAGTAGGAGTTGCCTTGAGAGGGCTCGGCAATTTTTCCCACTGCTACCTCGGGCAAGTCTCTTTCGGTAATTTTATCTATCTTATCATCAATTTCTGCTTCAATCTTACGCAATATGCTGAATAAATACAAAATCTCCTTGAGTAGCCTGCCTAAGGTTTTCTCATTAATGCTCCGTACGGAAAACGCTGGAAAGCTGTGGGGCAAAAATTTCAAAACTTCATCAGACGGCTGATAGGCGAAACCAGATGAAACAAGAGAAATTAAGACAATAATTACTGAACCTGCAATAATTGTTTTCCTCATAACTCCCCCTTTTTTCTGTAAAAAAAAGTCTATTAGCACCTGATACTCATTCTTCTCTCACAAGAATTATATCTCTCTATTTAATATAAACACCCCAGGAGGAAAAATATTACAAAAAATCTTCATCCGCAAAATATGAAACTGTAGCTGTCTCTTCTCTATTTTTTAATCAGTAGCGACTGATCCCCAGGGGGATCCCCGCCCTCACAAGCGCGGTATAAACCATTTTTAAGGGAATCTCTAATGCCGATTCTACAGCCGAAGGAGAAACCATATCCAGAGAATCAATTCCCAGAATATAGCAAGCCAATCTATCTCTGTCTACGCTGACAAAATCTAAATCTCCCTGTTCAATAAAATCCCGGATAAGCAAAACATTTGCCGGTGTAGAAACATTCAGTCCAATTCTAACCTTATCCGGCGATATACCCGTAGTGCGAATCGTTTCATTAATTATAGAGATAGCTTCTTCCAGCTCTTTAAGCGTCCTGACCATATCCAACATAATAGAAATGGTTTTCCCTCTGTCCCGCGCCGCCCTCAGAACCGCATCCATCTCCATTCTGAATATATCCTGCATAGAAATCGAACCATCTTCTGAACCATAGTGGAGCATACGATACATGCCGAATGCTCCCAGGATAGGATTTGCTTCGGGTTTCTCAAACAAATACCCGCCGAGTAAACTTGCGTATTGGGTACTGAGAAGACTTCCCGTCTTATATACCACATTTCCGTCTGATTTCAATCTTTCGCTCACTATATTATAGACATGGTCAGAGTAAATTCTGGCAGCAGTAGGTAAAACTTCATCAGGACTTTCCTGTATTAAAGAAGCAATCTCATAGAAAACATCCGGGTCATCTTTTAATCTTCCTTGGTCAAAAGCAAGCAGTGCCAGGGGATGAATGCCTAAATCAAGAATTATGTCATTAGAATCAACTATTTTTTGCTCTACAGTTTGAGGGAGAGAATGGTTATAATCAAGAAAAAGATCTAAACCCGATAAAAATCTATTTCCCGCTTCCGGATTTTCTTCTGCACGGGCAACCGCTTCTACTACCTTATGGAAAACATCGGGAACTACGCTTATAGAATCTATACCTAAAGCAACAAGAATTGCCGGATAAATATCTGGATGGTCAGAAGGTGCCTGTCCACAGATACCTGTCTTCACCCCGCTTGCCTGAGAAGCTCTTATACCTATGCCGATTGCCCGGAGTACTGCTCTATTTACTGCATCATACTCTTCGCTACCTGCTCCTTTAAACAAACCACTGTCTCTATCCACTGCAAGTATAAACTGGGTTAAGTCATTAGAACCGATAGAAATACCATTTATACCTTCGCGGATAAAGTCTGTTATCTGAAATACATTTGCCGGTAATTCATACATCAACACTATCTCAGGCATCCCTTTTAACCCCATGCTCCTTATCTTTGCCTCCAGAATCTGCCTGAAGATTGCCAAGTCATTCGGTGTGCGCACAAAAGGAACCATAATCGCTATTTTATCCGGATTCTGACTCCAGGCATCAAGAAATGCTTCCAGCTCCATATCAAAAGCTTCTTGATATTGGGGAGAAATCATGCGTTGTAAACCACGATTCCCTAACATAGGATTGGCTTCAGGCTTTTCATAAATAGAACCGCCCAGCATATCTTCATATTCGTTGCTCTTGAAATCAGTGGTACGATAAATAACCTTCTGTCCCCCGCGCAGGATAAGGGAATTGGATAATATTGCAGAAGAGAGTTTCTCCACAAAATATTCTCTTGCCGAAGAATAACCTTTTACTTTTTGTGCAATCTCCGTTTTTAATTCTTGATCCGTAATTTTCCCCGCATCATAATCTAAAATTGCCAGAGGATGAATACCAATATTCTGTAGAGCAAATTCCGCACGCATAAGCCCAATACCGTAAAAACTATCATATAATCCCAGGGCAAACAGTGACCTTACGCGGGCAGTGTCAAAACTAAGGATTCCTATCCTGGTACGCCCGGTGAGGGGTAAATCGGAAATGTGATAAGAAACCTTGCTTTCTACAAGGGGTAGAGCTCCACTGTAAATAACCCCTCTATCTGCATCTAAAGTAACTACCTGCCCTTCGGCAAAAATTCGCATTGCCCCTTTTACTCCAATTACCGCATTCAAATTATATTCGCGACTGACGATTGCCGCATGAGAATTTTTACCTCCGATTTCAGTAATAACCAGACCTGCCCGGCGCATGGCATCAACTAAAGAAGGATCGGTACGATAAGCGACAATTACATCACCTTCCTGTACTCGCTCCGCCTGCTGTCTTACCGGAATAGGGCTGTTTTCGTCAATAATCACTACTTTACCCACTCCTGCTCCCCTCGCCCCCACTCCTTCGCCACGGGCAATAATTTTCGCCGATTCCGCTACCTGCGAGGAGACCTTTTTTATACTCCATTCAATCAAATCCAATGGCCGGCGAGAAAACTTTGTTTCGTTTCTGGACTGAAGAATATAAAGCCTACCTTTCTCCCAGGCAAATTCTACATCCTGCGGAGTACCATAATGTCTGCCAATCATATCCACCGCACGGGCAATAGCCATAACCTCCTCAGGAGAGAATACCCACTTGCTACTTAATTCTGAAGGGACCTTTCTTTTTTCTGTCCCCCCCATCCCTTCGCGATAGACAATCTGGTCCAGTTTAGAACCAAAACTCCGCTCAATAATTTTGAATTCCCCCTGGGGAGTTTTAACCACAAGGAATCCGTCGGGTTCTTGAATATTCTGCACCATACCTTCGCCTAAACCATATACTCCCTCTATATAGTAAACCCCCTCTAATCCTCCCGGTGTAGCCCGGAATCCCGTCTCCGATTCCAGACCGAAAGCAACGCCAGATTTCTCGGAATTAATCATTCTCTGCACCACCACACCCATAGAAAATTTCCTCGGATCGATACCATTCTGATGTCCGTAACTCAATGCATCGGGGTTGTATAACTCTGCCCAGTTAAGTTGAATAGCTTGCAAAATCTGGTATATCCCGCGCTGATTAAGTTCAGTGCGGAACTGTCCTGCCCAGGAAAAATTGGGAGAATCCTCAGCTACCGCAGAACTTCTCACCGCACAGGGAACATCTTTCATCCCACCCAATTTTTCCAATCTGGCGTAACTGGAACGGATCATCGTATAAATTTCTTCAGGCATTTTACCACTGAGAATAATCTGTTTTATCTTCTCTGAAGTATGCTCTATACTTTTAGGATTACTCCAGTCTATATCATTAATAAGCGTAAAAATTTTCTCACGCAATCCAGGATTAGCATCCAGAAATTTTTGAAAAGCGGTTGTAGTT
>JBFWKV010000105.1:0-4606 GCA_050252475.1 Candidatus Omnitrophota bacterium
TGCAGGACCGAATCTTAAAGCTTTAGCGAGAATTTCTCGCCTCCTTAAAGATAAATATCTAAGAGACGCTTTGATAAAGGCAAAAGATGACAAAGAAATTTTGAATATTATAAAAGAAGAAGACCAGAAAAGATTTTAAGATAGATACAAGAATTTTAAAGGGTACGCTAAGATTATATCAAGGAAAGAGGAAAATATAGAAGGGAGGTGAATTATGACCGAAAAAGAAATAGGAACGATTACACATTATTATGGTAACATCAGCGTAGGGATAGTTCAACTTTCCGATGTTCTAAAAGTGGGAGATACCATTCATATTAAGGGACATTCTACCGATTTTACCCAGGTAGTTTCTTCCCTCCAGATAGAACATCAGAATGTCTCTGAGGCAAAAGCGGGAACAGTGGTAGGGATGAAGGTAGAACAAAAAGTGCATCCCCACGATAAAGTGTTCAAAGTTATTCCCTGAGAAATCCATTTTTGTAATTTATTAGGTTTAAAAAAGACAAATCTTCAAACAAAAAATTTGTTTGTATTTATTATCCTCGTCTTTTTAAATTTTTATATTTAAATTCAGTTATAAATTGCTTATGAAAAAAGAACATTTGCTTTTCTCCCGTCTCGTAAATTTGATGGATACTTTACGTTCTCCGGGAGGCTGTCCCTGGGATAGAAAGCAGAATCACCGCTCATTAAGAATATGTTTAATTGAAGAAACCTGTGAGGTGCTTGATGCTATTGAACGGAAAAATCCTCTGAAGTTGAAAGAAGAACTGGGCGACCTTTTGTATCAGGTAATTTTCCATGCAAGAATTGCTAAAGAGAAAGGACATTTTTCTATCAACGATGTGTTAGAATGTATTTATAATAAACTGGTGGAAAGGCACCCTCATGTCTTTGGGAAAGAGAAGATTAAAGGAGCAAATAAGGTTATAGAAGCATGGCAGAGAAGAAAACTTAGAGGTTCTCAGGATTCTGTATTTGCTAACCTTCCCCCTATGCTTCCTGCACTTCACAAAACATTAAAAGTGCAAAATAATCTTTCTTTGCTAGGATGTAGACAGGGCAGTCTTACGGATACTCTTGAGAAAGTTAGAAAAGGGGTAAAAGAATTAAAGGATAAAATAATAAAAAAAGAAAAATATTCTCTTCTGAAAAGAGAGCTGGGAGAATTGTTGTTTAACATAGTTAATCTTGCCCGCCTTCTTAATATAGAGCCGGAGATGGTTCTCAATGAGACCACAAATAGATATATAAGAAAATATAAAAGATAAGGAGGAATGAGATGAGTGGGATTTTTGGAGTGATTTCTCAGAATGATTGTCAGGAGATTCTTTACCATGGGATAGATTATCATTCACATCTCGGAACAGAGTATGGGGGGATAGCAATTTTAGGAAAAGATAAAGAGTTCAAACGCCAGATTCATAATATAAGTTATTCCCAATTTAAAGCAAAGTTTTATGAGGATATAAAAAGTGTTAAAGGGAATAAAGGGATAGGGGTGATAAGTTCCCTAGATGAACAGCCAATATATTTGAGAGCAAAGCTGGGAACTTTCTGTATTGTTACCAATGGATTTATAGATAACAAGGAACATTTAGCTTCTTATCTAATGGATAAAGGAATATCTTTTAGTGAGACGAGTAAAGGGACAATTAACGAAACCGAGCTTGTGGCAAAATTGGTCAGTCTGGGAGATGATATTGTTAATGGTATAGAAAATGTTTTTTCCTTAATAGAAGGTTCGTGTTCTTTACTCATTCTTTCTGAAGAAGGTATATATGCAGGAAGAGATAGACTGGGATATACCCCTCTGGTAATTGGTAAAAAGGATGATGCGTGGGCTGTAACTACAGAAACTTCGGCATTTCCCAATTTAGGTTTTGAGATTGTGAAATATCTGGAGCCCGGAGAGATAGTGCTGATAAATGAAAGCGGAATGGTTCCTAAGGTTGGAGGGGGGGATAAGAAACAGATATGTGCCTTTCTCTGGATATATACAGGCTTTCCTGCTTCTAATTATGAAGGAATAAATGTGGAGTTGGTTAGAGAAAGATGCGGTCGTTTGCTTGCTAAAAGAGATAGGAATATTAAAATAGACCTTGTGACTGGTGTCCCTGATTCAGGTATTGGACATGCGCTGGGATATGCTATGGAATCGGGTAAACCTTACCGTAGACCACTGGTGAAATATACACCTGGTTATGGAAGAAGTTATACTCCTCCTTCACAGGAAACCAGAGATCTGATAGCCAGAATGAAACTTATTCCTATTAGAGAGATAATTGAGGATAAAAGCATCGTGGTTTGTGAGGATTCCATTGTGAGGGGAACCCAGCTTAAGAATTTTACTATAAAAAAACTCTGGGATAATGGAGCAAAGGAAGTGCACATAAGGGTTGCCTGTCCACCGCTTATGTTTCCCTGTAAATTTAATTTTTCTACGCGCACCATTAATGAACTCGCTGCCAGGCGTGCAATTAGACACTTAGAAGGGAAGGATGTGGAGGATATCTCCAGGTATCTTGATAACAATTCTTCCCAATACCAGAAAATGGTGGAGTGGATTGCAAAGGATTTAGAAGTTACTACTTTAAGATATCAGACCCTTGATGATATGATAGAAGCTATAGGTTTACCGCGCGATAAACTCTGCCTTTACTGTTGGACAGGAGAGTTCGTCCGGTGGGAGGAAAGAAATAAAATAATGCTGGAAACAGCAAAATAGCCACAGAACCTTCCTTTATGTCTGCCATTGGGAAGATAGAAAGATTTGTAGAAAACCAATTTCCTTCCTTTGGTATAAATAAAAAAAGAGAATTTGTTCGTCTGATATTTGAGATAGCAAAACGAGTAGGTTTATCATATGGTAAAATTACAGAAATTATTTCTAAAGCGGGATATAGGAATTATAGAGAAGTAAAAAACTTCTTAGTAAACTGGCGGTATCCCCATTATAAAAATGGGGAGGGTTTGAGATTATATCTTCCCGAGTTAAAGATAGACTATCGTTATAAATTTAATCTCCGGAGTGAATTTAATTTTTCTCCCCGCAATGTTTATGTAGAAGAAAGGGCAAAAAATAGTTATCTTGTGCGAAGGTTTAGGGAGCTTTTTCCTCAGGCAAGAGTTTTTTTAATCAATTCACTTAAAGAATATGTACAGGGAAAAGAATTTAGCTTAATTGATTATAACAGAAGAAAAGATAATGTTTTTATTGTATCTGAGAATTATGATTTCTTCAAAAAATGCCCCTGTTCAAAAAATGCTATTTCCTGTGGATACAGAATTCTAAATTTGGGCTCAGGATGCATTTATGAATGTGTATATTGTTATCTACAGATTTATTTAAAGAATGCTCCCGGAATAATTCTTCCCTTTAATCTTGATGATTTCTTTAAGAACTTACCAGAGAAACCTCTGAACTCGTCAATTTTTTGCAGAGTACGATTAGGTAATGGAGAATTTAGCGATTCCCTTGCTCTTGATGATATAACCCAATGGTCATTTCAGTTGGTATCTTTTTTTCGGAAGAAACCTGATTTTCTTTTTGAATTTAAAACAAAGTCAAAAAATATAGATAACCTCATTTCTATAAAGGCAGAGGAAAATATAATTATTTCCTGGTCTTTAAATCCCCAGGTTATTATAGATTCTCTGGAGTTTTACACCGCTTCGCTTAAAGAGCGTATTTCCTCTGCTAAAATATGTGCTGAACACGGTTATAAAGTTGGTTTTCATTTTGACCCTATAGTATATTATAAAAACTGGGAGGACGACTACCACGAGCTGGTCAATTTGGTTTTTAAAAATATAGCGGTTAAGAAAATTGCCTGGATTAGTCTGGGGACTTTGAGGTTTAATCCCGAGCTAAAGAAAATTATTGAAAACCGCTTCCCGGATAATAAAATTTTAGATGAGGAACTCTTTATAGATTTTGATAATAAGTTGAGATATCATCCCCAATTGCGTATAATAATATATAAAAAGATGTATTCTTGGATTAGAAAATGGGGAAGGGGAATTCCCGTATACCTATGTATGGAACATAAGGATATCTGGAAGGAGGTATATGGTTCTTAATGGAGAAGAAATCAGGCAGTTAATAAAAGACATAAAATTGATTGAGGGATACATTGACCTGGATAAACAGATTACTCCCAATGGCTTTGATCTGACAGTGAGTGAGGTTTATCTGTTTAAGCAACAGGGAGCACTGGATTTTTCTAATAAAGAAAGGATGCTTCCCGCTACAGAGGAAATAAAACCATTAAAAAAATCTCGCCAGGATAAATATGGATGGTGGATACTCAAAAAGGGAACATATAAAGTAGTTACTAATGAATTTTGTAATATTCCTCATGATTTAATAGCCATTGCTTTTCCCCGCACTTCCCTTCTGCGCATGGGAGTTTTCGCACATACCGGAGTATGGGATGCAGGATTTAAAGGGAAAAGTGAATTTATATTAGTGGTGAATAATCCCAAGGGCGTAAGAATTAAACAAAATGCCCGGATAGTCCAGTTGATTTTTCTTAACACAAAACAGGTAAAAGAAGGATATAGAGGGATATATAAGAAAGACTCTCCTTTCTGAGGTAGG
>JBFWKV010000106.1:0-4585 GCA_050252475.1 Candidatus Omnitrophota bacterium
CCTTATAATGAATGCTTTTACTCCTCTAATTGACCGATATACAAAGACAAGAAAATTCGGATACACGAAAAAATTGACTAAAATCTGAAAAACTAAACTTATAATTAATCGGGGTAGTAATAAATGCGCTTGGGTATAATTTTAATGCTGGTTTGTTTAATTGCTTCCTCTGTACTCTCTTTCACCTACAGAAAAACCTATCCTTTAATCATTGCCCAGAAAGAAAAAGAAGAAAAAGAAGCCTTAAAAACCGTCTATCCCGAGGGAGAAGAATTTAAAAAATTTAATGATTACTATGTAGTATATAAAAATGGAAAACCTCTGGGGTTTGTCCTGAGAGTTTCTGTTCAGGGTTATTCCGGACCAATTGATATGCTGGTAGGATTTAACCAGAAAGGAATCATCCGGGGAGTTCGCATCCTGGAACAAAAAGAAACTCCTGGCTTGGGAGCTAAAATTTCTGAGATAAAATATGGAGAAAAAGAACCATGGTTCTTGGCGCAATTTAAGGGCAAAAATGCAAAAGACTTAAACTTATCCCAGATAAATACCATTACCGGAGCAACTATTTCCTCTCGTGCAGTAATGGAGGGCATAAAGAAGAATATTGAGGAATTTTTGAGAACGAAATCTGATTAGAAACGGGTATTTTGCTATGAAGATATGGCAAGAATTTAAGAAAGGGCTTACTATTCAAAACCCGACTTTTGGTCTGGTTCTGGGACTCTGTCCTACTCTGGCAGTTTCTACCACGGTAATTAATGCTATAGGTATGGGTCTCGCTGCTTCTTTTGTTCTTTTAGGCTCAAACATAATTATCTCTTCTCTCAGACGCATTATCCCTCAAGAGATAAGAATACCCTGTTACATAGTGATTATCGCTACCTTTGGTACTATCACCGAATTGTTAATGAAGGCTTATTCTCCCGGTTTAAGTAAATCCTTGGGGATTTTTGTCCCGCTTATAGTGGTAAATTGTATTGTAATGGTAAGAGCGGAAGCATTTGCTTCCAAAAATTCTGTAATTTCCTCTATTTTTGATGCGCTGGGCATGGGACTGGGATTTACTCTTGCTCTTACCATAATTGCCAGTATAAGAGAAATCCTGGGCAATGGAACTTTTTTAGGTATTCCCCTTATAAAGAATTTTTCTCCCATAATTGTAATGATTCTTGCTCCCGGTGCCCTTTTAACCATCGGTCTTCTAATTAGTCTAACCAACTGGTTAAAACTGCGGAGAAAAGAAGAACCTTTAAGAAAAGTGGGGTGTTGTCAATAAATTTTATTTTTATTCATTAAAACTATGGAGAAATAAAAGATGGCTCAATATTTAATGATTATTATTAGCGCAGTATTCATAAATAACTTTATTCTCACCCGCTTCTTGGGTTTGTGTCCTTTTATTGGTGTATCCAAAGAAACCAGACCCGCACTCTCTATGGGATTGGCGGTAACTTTTGTTATGACTATGGCTTCTCTGATTACCTGGTTAATCTATAGATTTATTCTCATCCCCTACAATCTTATCTACCTCCGGACCATTTCTTTTATATTAGTTATTGCCACCTTTGTACAATTGGTAGAGGCTGTCATTCGTAAATTTTTCCCTCTTCTTTTCCGTCTTTTTGGAATATATCTCCCTTTAATCACCACCAATTGTGCAGTATTAGGAGTAGCACTATTAAATAGCGAAATGTTCTTCAAAGATAAGCAAGTATTGGCAAACAGTTTATCCTTTACTCTTTTACAAGGTTTTTCTGCGGGATTAGGATTTACCCTGGCAATACTTCTAATGTCGGGGATAAGAGAACGTTTAGAACTATCCGAGGTACCTGAACCATTTAAAAATATCCCCATTGCCTTTATTGTCGCAAGCTTAATGTCTATTGCTTTTTTAGGATTCTCAGGATTTAAACTTTAAACTTAACTCAGTTTTGTAGAGTATCGGGAAAGTAAAACAATGTTAATTCCTGTTTTATTTCTAAGTACCTTAGGGTTATTATTCGGTATTGGGCTTGCAATCACTTTTAAAATTTTCAAAGTGGAAGAAGACACCCGTCTTAACAAAATTTTAGAATTACTACCCGGCGCAAACTGTGGAGCTTGTGGTTACGCAGGCTGTTTCGGTATGGCACAGGCAATCGTAGAAGGAAAAGCATCTCCCACAGCCTGTGCACCGGTAAGTTTAGAGGCTAAAGAAAAAATCTCGGCGATTCTGGGAAAAGAAATTAAGGAAGAAAAGATTAAATATGTTGCCACTATTCTCTGCAATGGCGGTTCTACTGCTCTGGATAAATTTATTTATCAGGGAATAAAAACCTGTGCTTCTGCTAAACTTCTACAGGGAGGACAGAAACTTTGCGATTACGGTTGTCTGGGGTTTGGTGACTGTGTGAAAATATGTCCTTTCGGAGCAATCTATGTAGATAAAGAAAAAAATCTACCCGTTATTGACGAAGAAAAGTGCACTGCCTGTGGACTATGTATAAAAGCCTGCCCTAAGAAAATTATAGTCTTAAAACCAAAAGATAAAAAAATTTATGTAATGTGCCGGTCTCTTGATAAAGGGGCTTTGGTAAGTAAATATTGTAAAAATGGCTGTATCGGCTGTCTTAAATGTGAAAAGGCATGTCCCACCCATGCCATACAGGTAAAAGATAACCTTGCCTCAATTGATTATGAGAAATGTATCCAGTGTGGTGAATGTATCAAAGTATGCCCTACAAAAGTAATCTTCCCTCATGAAACTGAACGGTTGAAAATAGTTCTTAAATAAAAGCAAAAAATTTCTTATAAAATTTATTCAAGCCCGCAGAGGGACTTGAACCCCCGACCCGTGCTTTACGAAAGCACTGCTCTACCAGCTGAGCTATGCGGGCAACTGGTATTCTACGAAAATTTACTCCAACTTACCATGTTCGGTAACCTTTGGTCTGTGAATAGATTTCTCCTTTCGCCGAATTATAAACAAAACGGTTATTCCAGGGGTCTATGGGAAAACCTTCTTCATCTACTCTCTGATGTTCAAGGTATTTCCTTTTATACATCTCATGGATTGCCTGTGTCCAGTTTATCTCTTTATCAATTAACTCCCGAATATCATCAGGATACTTCCCATTAAATCCTTTATATACATTTAAAGCAATCCGAATATTACGCAACTCGGCTAATAAAACCATTTCCTTTGCTTTGTTCATTGCCAGATAAAAATAACCAAGAAATACTAAAGCCAGGAAAAAAACCACTCCCAGCACAACAAAAGATTCAAGAAGATTGTTCTTGCGGAGAGTAAAGATTAACATACTGAAGTTTATTGTAATCCAAAAAAAGAAAAAAGTCTATAATTTTACTCGGAGAAGAAATCTATATTCTATTTCCTGCCAGGAAAACGCTTTTTTCTTACTCCCGCTCTTCCCTCCCTTCCTGTCATTTCCTGAAATTTACTGAATTGCTCCGGAGTAAGAATTTCCTTAACCGCAAAAATTCCTTCTATCTTCTGGTCAAGTATTTTTGCCTGGAGAGATTTTATATTTTCCACAATGGGAGTAATCTCTTCTTTCTTAACATCTTTTCTTTCTAACTCATTACGCAGTTTATCGTGCTGTTCCTTTAAGGCTTTAAATAATTCTGACATCCTCTCACGCTGTTTCTTATTATTTTCTTCTAATTTCTGTTGTTGTTCTTCTGTAAGTCCTAAAGTTTTTGCCAGCTTTCTCCAGTGAAATTTTTTATCACCAAAATATTTTTTTTCTATAGGTCTCCCCCCGGCAAAAAGAGGAAAACTTAAAAAAAGCACAAGCCCCCAAGTTAAAACAACTGTCCTTTTTCTCATTTTTTCATCCCCCCTTTCCCCTTATATTAGACACAAAAATCAATAAAAAAGTTCCCTTAAGAGACACTGCGACGGTCTAATTTTCCCGTGCGTTTACTGCTTTTATACTTAAGAAAACGATTACGCACCTTAAAAGACTTAAATTGAAAAAATTTGTTCTGCCGATTATCCATTCTTTTCATTAAGAACCTCCGTTTAAAGAGAAAGAGAAAACCTTTCTCTCTCCAACCCCTTTCTTGTCACTTCGCCTCCGGCTTTGTTCCCCAAAGGGGCTCTGCCCCTATGGCGCTCGCTCATTTCTATTCGCTCGCTGTTACCCCTAAAGCTTGGGGGAAAATTTCCCCAAAACCCCTTTTAGTCCTTTCGCTAATTTCTATACATTTTGCGAAAGAACTTCCGATACCGCCTATAAAAGAAAATGCCGAGGGGCGGTATCGATCCGCCTACGCGCGGATTTTCAGTCCGCCGCTCTACCATCTGAGCTACCTCGGCATAAGATAAACGTAAAATTAAAAACGTAAAAGGAAAAATTAAATCCAGCAAATTTGAGTTTATATTATAGCATAAAAAAATTCGGGAGCAAGTTTTTTTTTGAAGCACACCCCCCTGATTAATATCTTGTCTTTAATATTAATCTTGATTTTATCTGCCCAAAAGTTATAAAATATCACTGGTTAAAAAGCCTAAAATATGTATGAAGAATTCTTTAAATGGAAGGAAAATCCCTTCAGTATAACCCCTGACCCGGCTTAC
>JBFWKV010000107.1:0-4566 GCA_050252475.1 Candidatus Omnitrophota bacterium
AGTAAGCTTTCTCATGCGGTTAATAAATTCCGTGAATACAATCGTATAATTAAAGAATTGAATAACTTGGAGTTTTTTCTTCGTACGGATGATGATTTAGAAAATAAGAAGATTGCAGAAGAAGAACAGAGAGAACTTGAAGAGAAGAAAAAGAAGTTAGAAGAAGAATTAGAGACTATCTTCTTGGATGAAGAAGATCCTAATATAGGTAGAAATATTATTGTGGAGATTCGGGCAGGTACCGGTGGTCAAGAAGCCTCCCTATTTGTTGCGGATTTATACAAGATGTATACGCGATTCATTGCCCGTTGTGGATTGAAATATGAACATATTGATTCTCATCCTACCGAATTAGGAGGGTTTAAAGAGATTATTTTCTCTGTGCAGGGAGAAAATGCTTATAGCTTGTTCAAATTTGAGTCGGGCGTCCATCGGGTCCAAAGGGTACCGGTTACAGAAGCTTCAGGACGTATTCATACTTCGGCTGTGTCGGTTGTAGTAATGCCTGAACCAGAAGAGGTGGAAGTGGAAATAGACCCTAAAGATATTCGTATAGATGTATATCGTTCCTCAGGACCAGGGGGGCAATCGGTAAATACTACAGATTCTGCGGTAAGGATTACGCACATTCCTACTAATATTGTTGTTACCTGTCAAGATGAACGTTCACAGATAAAGAATCGTGCAAAAGCGATGCGGGTACTTAAGGCAAAACTTCTTGATCTTAAGATGAGAGAGAAAAAAGATAAGATTGACCAAACCCGCAAAAATTTCATAGGGACAGGTGACCGCAGTGAGAAGATAAGGACTTATAATTTTCCTCAGCGAAGGGTTACTGACCATCGAATAAATCTTACTCTTTATAAACTCGAAGATATTCTTGATGGGGATCTTACAGAACTGATTCAGGCTTTGCAAAAGGCAGAGAGAGAGGAGAAATTAAAGTACAAACTGGAAAGAATAGCAAATGCAGAAGATAAAGAGCTGATAAAATGATTACAGATTTATCGGGGGTAAATAATACGGTATTGGATTATATAAACTGGGCAACGCGGTATCTGGATA
This sequence comes from Candidatus Omnitrophota bacterium, assembly GCA_050252475.1. Lineage (GTDB taxonomy): Bacteria > Omnitrophota > Gorgyraeia > DTHP01 > DTHP01 > JBFWKV01. Next base: position 1,066 of record JBFWKV010000107.1, read on the forward strand.
GTTATTACGTAGAAAATCCCAGACGCAATGCAGAAGAGATTTTCTCGTTTGTCTCAAATATGGAGCGTATCCAGATATATTTAGAAGGTAGAGTTAAGAAATTGGATAAAGATATTGGAGAAAAATTTATTAATTTAGTTAAAAAACGTGCCGAACAAAGATATCCTCTTCAGTATATCAAAGGAAGTACTGAATTTTATGGATTAAAATTTCTGGTTTCTCCAGGAATTTTTATTCCACGTTTAGATACGGAAATACTGGTTGATACCGCAATAGAGTTGATTAGTTTGTTTAATAATAAGTTTCTAAAATTATTGGAGATAGGAACAGGTTCAGGATGCATTTCTGTTTCTTTAGCAAGTAAACTTTCTAATATTTGGATAACTGCGACGGATATTTCCACGGAAGCAATAGAGTTAGCAAAATTGAATGCTTTGCTTAACGGTGTTTCAGGTAGGATTGAGTTTATCCAGAGTGATTTGTTTAGTGGGCTTCCGTCTATATCTACATATGATATTATTATCTCTAATCCCCCTTATATCCCGACCTTTGAAATAGAGCATCTTCAGAAGGAGATAAGTTTTGAACCTTTAACAGCCTTAGATGGAGGAGTTGATGGTTTGTTTTATATTAAGAAAATAATTAACCAAGCTCCTCAATATCTCTCCGAATACGGTATATTGATTATGGAAATTGGCGCTGGACAGAGAGAGAAAATAGAAGAGATGTTTTATAAATCTGGTTTCGGTAAGATAGATTTCATTAAAGACTATCAAGGGATAGAGAGAGTTGTTATCTTGAAAAAATAACCAATAGACAGTGATTTTATAAAAGTTATTTATCGATGGAAAAGCTTATTATTGAGGGTGGTAGACCATTAAAGGGAGAGGTTGAAATCAGCGGAGCAAAAAATTCTTGTCTTCCCATAATGGCTGCCTCTCTTCTTACTGATGAACGCTGTGTTATCAGAAATGTTCCTCCCTTAAGAGATATCCATACCATGATAAAACTTTTGAGAGCGTTAGGGATGAAAGCCGAATGGAACAATTATAGCGTTGTTATTGAACCGCAGAAAAGACAGCGAAAATATGTGGCACCTTATAATTTAGTTAAGACAATGCGTGCTTCCATATGCGTTTTAGGTCCTCTTTTGGCTAAGCTTCACAGAGCAGAAGTTTCTATGCCGGGTGGGTGTGTTATCGGCTATCGTCCCATAGACCTTCATCTCAAAGGGCTTTCTGCTTTGGGATATGAAATTAATATAGAACACGGTTATATAGTAGCGAAGGCAAAGAAGGTTAAAGGAACAAGAATCTATTTAGGCGGTCCTTTCGGTTCTTCGGTACTTGGGACAGCAAATGTTATGATGGCCGCTGTTTTAGCAAAGGGTAAAACTTTGATAGAAAATGCTGCGTGTGAACCTGAAATAGTTGACTTGGCAAATTTATTGGTTAAAATGGGAGCAAAGATAAAGGGTATAAATACTCATCTTCTTGAGATAGAAGGTGTGGAAGGACTTAAGGGGGTTGAGTATACGGTTATTCCTGACCGCATTGAGGCGGGTACCTATATGATTGCAGGAGCAATTACCAAAGGTGATATAGTGGTAAAATCTGCCTGTATTGAACATCTCGGTGCGGTGGTAGATAAATTGGAAGAAGCAGGGGTAGAAGTAATATGCAATGGGAATAACTTGCGGGTAAGGAGAGGGAAAGGATTGAAACCGGTGGAAGTTACCACTTTGCCTTATCCGGGGTTTCCTACAGATATGCAGGCGCAGATGATGGCTCTGTTGACTATAAGCAAGGGGATTTCTGTAATTACTGAGAAAATTTATCCCGATAGGTTTATGCATGTAGCAGAACTCAACCGTATGGGAGCGGAAATTATATTAGAAGGAGCTTCTGCTATTGTAAAAGGGGTTAGAGAACTGAGTGGAGCGCCGGTGATGGCTTCGGATTTACGTGCGTCGGCTGCACTGGTACTTGCAGGACTGGTAGCCAAAGGGAAAACAGAAATTTCACGGATCTATCATCTTGACCGAGGTTATGAAAGTATGGAGAAAAAATTGAGTAAATTAGGAGCGAGGATTAAAAGAGTAAAGGAGTAGTATTTTAAACTATTTTTAGAGGAAAGGAGAAGGATATGGCATTAAGAATCAGAATGGTTAGACTTGGTACCAAGCACAAACCACACTATAAAATAGTAGTTGCCTCTCAACATAAAGCAAGGAATTCTAATTTTATTGAACAATTGGGTTTTTACAATCCCAATACCGAGCCTTCTTTGTTTAATATCAACCGGAAACGAATGGATTACTGGTTGAAAAACGGCGCAAGACCAACAGATTCCGTAAAAGCCTTACTCAAAAAGGAAAAAATTATTTAGTTAGTTGTTCTGGTTTTTAATCTTATAACCCAAAGGTTATGGAAATCGACATTCTTACCATTTTTCCTGATATGTTTAAGCCAGTGGTGGGGGAATCAATGTTGCGCATTGCCCAGGAGAAAGGTTTAGTTAAGATTAGAGTGCATAATTTAAGAAATTGGTCTAAAGATAAACACAGAAAAGTAGATGATAGACCATTCGGTGGGGGAGCAGGAATGGTAATGAGAATAGAACCTATCTATTATGCTCTGGAGGAGTTAAAAAAAGATGGTTCAAAGACAATTTTGCTTTCTCCCCAGGGTAGGATATTTACTCAGGCCATGGCAGAAACCCTTTCGAAAGAGAAACATCTAATTTTTATTTGTGGACATTATGAAGGAATAGATGAACGGGTAAGAACCTATCTTGTAGATGAGGAGATTTCTATAGGAGATTATATTCTTACCTGTGGAGAATTACCGGCGATGGTGGTTGTAGATTCAGTAGTTCGTTTAATTCCCGGCGTCTTAGGGAGTAAAGAGTCTTTGTTTGAAGAAAGTTTTTCTTCCGGTTTACTCGAATATCCTCAGTATACACGTCCGGCAAATTTTAAGGGATGGAAAGTTCCTTCTGTTCTTCTCTCCGGGAATCACAAAAAGATAGTTGAATGGAGAAAGAGGGAATCTATAAAGAGAACGCGTGAGAAACGTCCCGATCTCTGGTGCAAAATAAAAGATAATTTATGTTTGTAAACTAAATTTTTTTGCTATAATCTTTTTTCAAAAAAAAGAGAGGTGGGAAATGGATGTGATAAAAGATATTACTAAGAATTATATGAAAAAAGAAATACCTCAATTTAGCATAGGAGATACTGTAAGGGTAGAAGAGAAGATAGTAGAACAGGATAAGTCAAGAATTCAGGTTTTTGAGGGAATAGTAATTGCGAGAAAAGGAAGAGGAATTTCAGAAACATTTACGGTACGTAAAATCACCCATGGGGTAGGAGTAGAGAAGACTTATCCCTTGCATACTCCTTTTGTCCAGAGCATAACCCTCGTAAGACAAGGGAAATTGCGCAGAGCCAAACTATATTATATAAGAAAGAAGATAGGAAAGAAAGCAAGGATAGAGTAA
>JBFWKV010000108.1:0-4531 GCA_050252475.1 Candidatus Omnitrophota bacterium
ATGCGGGTCTGGTAGAATCCAAGAGAGGTATAGAGGAAGAGAGAAGTATATATCTTGAAAAGATAAAAGCATTTCTGGAAGGCAAAATTGTTAAATCATATTTAAATAGATTTGGGATGGATAAAGATGTGCTTATGCAGAAAATAGAAAAACTGCAAACGGATGAATTGAAAGAGCTGGCTTTGCGCTGTGATAAGGTTAAAGTAGGTGGGAGTTCAGGGGCATTTATAGTTATTCTTGTTCTTCTACTTTTGATTTTTGTTGTACTCTATGTGACTAACTATACCATAAGGATTGAACCGCGTGATGCTGTTCCACGTCGATATTAATTAATTTTTGTGATAATACATTATTTTAATCAGGAAATCCTAAGTTGATTAATTCTGTAAATATAGTAAAAAAAAATCTTTGGTTTCTTATATTTATTATTTTTATCCCTTTCTTAAATTATGGCTGTAGTAGGGGACATCTTCAGATTGAAAAGAATTTTTTCTCCCAGGAAAATCACTTCATATCTCAAGTTCCTTTCTATAAACAAATAGGAAATACTTGTGGTCCTGCGGCATTAGCCTCTCTCTTGGCTTACTGGGGAATTGAGTTTGATTATCATAAACTTATTAAAGAACTGTATACTCCCCGCTTGGGAGGAGCAATAGATTTTGAAATAGCTTTTTATCCCCGACAATTTGGGCTCTGGTCAAAATATTCTCAGACCAGCTTTTCTTATTTGAAAGAAAGGATAAAGGAGAACATTCCTTTAATTGTTCTGACTAAAGAGTTGCCGGTAAAAGGGGGCTACCATTATACAGTTATCTTTGGTTTTGATGAGGGAGGGCAGAAGTTGCTTGCTCATACCGGTAGAAAATCAAATGTGTGGCTAAATTACAAAACGTTTATTAAGAAATGGAAAAAAGCAGATTTTGGAACCATAACCATATGTCCTCCCGAGAAAGTAAACTGGGATATTTCTCCGGATGAGTATGTCTATCTGGGTTATCTTCTGGAGAAAAAAGGACAATGGGAGAAAGCCATAGAATATTATCAGAAAGCGATAAATATCACGCCTCAGAAAAAGATTGCCTTCTTCAATTTAGGAAATGTCTATTTTAAAAAAGGAGAGTTTGCGAAAGCCGAAGAGTTCTATCGAAAAGCAATAGAAATAGATAAAAATTTTGCGGAAGCGTATAATAATCTTGCTTATCTTTATTTTTCTACCAAAAGGAACTTAAGAGAAGCTGAAAAATTAGTTATGAAAGCAATAGAATTGAACCCAACCGAAGCAAATTATTTAGATACCTTAGAAAAAATCAAAAAGGAGGTAGAATAATGATTGAACGTTATACTCTTCCTAAAATGCGAAAGCTTTGGTCAGAAGAAAATCGTTTTCAGAAGATGTTAGAGATCGAATTAGCGGTATGTCGTCTCTGGACAAAAAAGGGGAAAATTCCCAAGAAGGATATGGAGATGATTGAGAAGAAAGCAAAATTTAACATAGATAGGATAAAAGAACTGGAGAAGAAAACTAATCATGATGTAGTTGCCTTTGTCAATAACATAGGTGAAAATTTAGGGAAATTAGCAAAATATATTCATATGGGATTAACTTCTTCCGATGTTCTGGATACCGCTTTAGCCATGTTACTTGTAGAAGCATCAGATATACTTATTGAAGATTTAGAGAATCTTGTTTTTCTTCTAAGGAAGAAAGCAAAACTATATCGGAATACAATCATGGTGGGAAGAACTCACGGTGTACATGCAGAGCCTATTACCTTGGGTTTAAAAATTGCAGGTTTTTATGCTGAAGGAAAGAGAAATCTGGAGAGATTAAAACAGGCAAAGGAAGAAATTAGATTCGGTAAAATTTCAGGAGCAGTGGGGAATTTCTCCCATATAGAGCCAGAGATGGAAGAGATGATCTGCGAAAAACTCAAACTTAAACCCGAACCAGTTTCTACCCAGATAGTGCCTCGTGATAGACATGCAGTGTATCTTTCTACTCTGGCAATAACCGGGGCTTTTTTAGAAAGGCTTGCTTTAGAAATAAGACACCTGCAACGTACTGAGGTTTTAGAGGTGGAGGAGCCTTTTGAAGAAGGTCAGAAAGGTTCCTCAGCCATGCCACATAAAAGGAACCCAATTCTCTGTGAACGCATCTGTGGCCTGGCAAGATTACTACGCTCTTATGTTGTCGCAGGTTTAGAGAATATTAGTTTGTGGCATGAAAGGGATATAAGCCATTCTTCGGTAGAAAGGGTGATTTTACCCGATGCTACTATACTTCTGGATTATATGCTCAACTTAATGTGTTATGTTTTAGATAAACTTGTTGTTTATCCCGATAATATGCGTAATAATTTGAGAAGAAGCGGTGGCCTTATCTTTTCCCAGAGAGTTTTACTTAGTTTGATGGAGAAAGGAATTCCCCGGGAAAAGGCATACGACCTGGTACAGAAAATTGCTCTTATTGCCTGGAAGCAGAAAAGAGAATTTCAGGATCTTTTAATAAGAGATAAAGAAATTCGTAAGTATCTGGAAGAAAAGGAGATTCGTTCCTTGTTTGACTTGAGTTACTATTTGCGTAATATAGAAAAAGTGTTCCAAAGGTTGGGATTGTAGTTAATCAAGAAAGGAGGATAAGATGGCTTCAAATGATTTTGTGATTACCAAAGAGATATTAGAAAAACAGGGCTTGACCGTTGAGGAATATGAAATGATAAAAAAACGTTTAGGACGTAAGCCCAATTATGTAGAGTTAGGAATGTTTTCAGCAATGTGGAGTGAGCATTGTTCTTATAAAAATTCAAAGCCTGTTCTCAAATATTTTCCTACCAAAGGGAAAAAGGTTATTCAGGGACCGGGAGAAAATGCGGGTATTGTAGATATTGGAAATGGTTTAGGTGTGGTTTTCAAGATTGAATCCCATAATCATCCCTCTGCGGTAGAGCCTTACGCTGCTTCGGCAACAGGAGGAGGGGGATGTATTCGGGATATATTTACAATGGGAGCCCGTCCCGTTGGTCTATTGGATTCTTTACGGTTGGGGAGGTTAGAAAACGAGCGGGTTAAGTTTCTTTTTAAAAATATTATTCGGGGGTTTACTGATTATGCTAACATTGCGGGAATTCCCGTTATAGGAGGAGAAGTATACTTTGATGAATCTTTTGAAGGCAATCCTCTGGTTAATGCAATGACCATTGGTATAGTAAAGAAGAAGAATATTGTTAAAGCAAGAGCTAGAGGAATAGATAATTTAGTACTTATTGTCGGGGGAGCAACGGGTAGAGATGGGGTAGAAGGAGCAGCGTTTGCTTCTGCTGGATTAGATGAAGAATCTGCTAAAAAAAGTTCTGCGGTTGCTATTGGAGATCCCAAGATGGGGCGTTTATTAAGGGAGGCATGTCTTGAATTAATAGATAAAGGATTGGTGGTAGGGATGCAGGACATGGGCGCAGCAGGACTTACCTGTTCTACATGCGAAACTTCATATCGGGGAAAAACCGGAATGGAAATTGACCTTGATTTAATTCCGCGTAAAGAAGAGGGAATGAATGCTTACGAAATAATGCTTTCTGAATCGCAGGAGAGAATGTTAATCATTATCCAAAAAGATAAACTTAAAGAAGTAAAGAGTATTTTTGACAAATGGAAAGTACCTGTCTCTGTGATTGGGAAAGTGACTTCTGATGGTATGGTCCGTATTAAAGAAAAAGGTAAGGTAATAGCCGAGATTCCCGCTTCTGCTTTGGTAGAGGCACCGGTTTATTATCGGAAGGCAAAAAAGCCGAAATATTTAGAGAAAGTTAGAAAATTTAAACTATCCGATATTAAAGAGCCAAAAGACTATAAAGAGATTTTGCTTAAGTTATTGAGCAATCCTACCCTTGCAGGTAAAGGATGGATTTTCAAACACTGTGATCCGGAGATAGCTAAAGACATTTTGGTTCTTCCCGGTCATGCTGACGCAGGAGTGATAGGTATACCGGGCACTAACCAAGCCATTGCTGCTACTACCGACTGTAACTCTACTTATTGTTATCTTGACCCTTTTAAAGGGGGGAAAATTGCGGTAGCAGAAGCAGCAAGAAATCTGGTTTGTTGCGGAGCCGAACCCTTAGCTATTACCGATGGCATTAACTTTGGTAATCCGAAAAATCCAGAGGTATTCTGGCAATTTAAACAAGCGGTATTGGGCATATCTTCTGCCTGTCGTTATTTAGGGATACCGGTGGTAAGCGGAAATGTAAGTTTTAATAATGAGAATCCTCGGGGTTCGGTCGATCCTACGCCCATTATAGGAATGGTAGGTATAATTCGAGACAAGTCAAAGGTAGTAACACATTATTTTAAACAACCGGGTGACATAATTTTACTCTTAGGTAGGAATAAGGGAGAGATAGGAGGGAGTGAGTATTTGAAGACTATTTATGGGTTAAAGAGAGGAAAATGTCCGGAGATTAATTTAAAACTGGAGAAAAATTTACAAAGGGCAGTCTTAGAAATGATATACAAAAGGATAATTAAATCTGCC
>JBFWKV010000109.1:0-4524 GCA_050252475.1 Candidatus Omnitrophota bacterium
AATTCTAATGCCTCCATCATCAAGGTCTATGGCTCAATTAAACCTCTCAAAGACATCACCTTGGCAGCAAAATATTACAACTATCGTTTAGATGAGAAATTGGTAAGTAGCGATAATTCAACTGTTCGTTATCCTGAGACAAACTTAATCCCCGCGACCAACTACCATCGTGATTATTACATGAAAGCCAAGAAAGATTTGGGTCAGGAAATTGACCTTATTGCTACCTATGACTACACCGAGGATGTGCAGATTGGTCTGTCTTGTGGTTGGTTCTTCCCGGGTGATGCCCTGGAAGGAGAAGACGGTGGCGCCAAGGCCAATGATGATGAGGCAGTAAGCATCATCGGTTCGGTCAAGGTAGTTTTCTAAATTGATTTGACTTCTCTCTGAGTTTCCCAAGACCCCGCTTTTCGTAAGGAAAGCGGGGTCTTTATTTTTTCGCTTGTTATTCTCCTCTTTTTGCTTTAAAATATTAACCACCTTCAATGCACTAATAATTAACCGATTTGAAAAACGATGATATACCTGGCATTTCTCTGGCACATGCACCAACCCTATTATAAAAACCTCCTCACCGGCGAGGTCTATCTTCCCTGGGTAAGACTGCACGGTATTAAAGATTATCTGGATATGCTTATTCTGCTGGAAAAATACCCCAGAATTAAAGCTACCTTTAATTTAGTTCCTTCCTTAATTGACCAGATTGAAGACTATAATAAAGGAAATATCAAAGATATCTATTTAGAAATCTCCCGCAAAAATACTGAGGAATTGACGCTGGATGAGAAAATTTTCCTCTTATCCAAATTCTTTACTCTTAACTGGCACACCATGCTTAAACCCTATCCGCGTTACCAGGAGCTTCTTTTAAAAAGGGGAGAATTATTTAACCATAAGACTCTTTCCCGTGCTTTAAAAAATTTCACTTCCCAGGATTTTCGCGATTTGGTTACCTGGTTTAATCTTTCCTGGTTTGACCCCTATTTTAAGGAGAATATTCCTGAACTGAAAGAGTTAATGAAAAAAGGAAAACATTTTAGCGAGGAGGAGAAAAATTTTGTCCTGGATAAACAACTGGAGATTCTAAAACAGATTATTCCTAAATATAAAGACCTGCAGGATAAAGGACAGATTGAAGTAAGTGTAAGCCCCTATTACCATCCGATTATGCCTTTAATCCTTGATTCGGAATCGGCACGCGAAGCTCTGCCTTCTCTTCCTCTTCCCGCGCAGAAGATTCAGTTTCCTGAGGACCTCAACTGGCAGATTGAAAATGCGGTAAAAAGATATGAAGCCTGTTTCAGTAGAAAGCCCCGCGGTATGTGGCCCTCAGAAGGTTCGGTTTCTGAGGCAATTTTACCTTTTTTGCTGAAAGCAGGCATTGAGTGGATTGCTTCTGATGAGGAGATACTCTGGCGCTCTTTAAAACAGGGCAGAGCAGAAGAAATTCTCTATCAGGCACATCTTTTAGAACGAGAAGAAGGGAAATTGGCTATCTTCTTTCGCGACCACACGCTTTCCGATTTAATTGGCTTTGTCTATCACCACTGGGATTATAAAGATGCGGTGAATGATTTTCTCCTGAGATTGAAAAAAATTAAAGACAGTCTTCCCCGCGATAAAAACTATATTATCCCGGTAATTTTAGATGGGGAGAATGCCTGGGAATATTATTATAATGATGGCTGGGATTTTCTTAATCTTCTCTATGCCCGACTTTCTGAAGAGGATATAGTTACTACCACCTTTAGTGAATTCTTAAAAGAAAATCCACCCCGTTCAAGAATTAAGCGACTTTTTGCTGGTTCCTGGATTAATGGGAATTTTTCCATCTGGATAGGTCAGGAGGAAAAAAACCTTGCCTGGGATTATCTCTTTAGAACCCGAAAAAATCTGGTAGATTTCTTAAAAGAAAATCCGACAATAAAAGATTCTCCCGAGGCAAAACTTGCCTGGCAGAATATCTACATTGCCGAAGGAAGCGACTGGAACTGGTGGTATGGTCCGGAACATATCTCGGAGAATAACGAAGAGTTTGATAAAATTTACCGCACCCACCTGGCAAATGTTTATCTCACTTTAGGAAAAGAGGTTCCTGATTTTCTGAAAATTCCCATTCTTACCCACCGTCTGAGCAGATACCTTGAGCCCACTGCGCTGATTTTCCCTCAGATAGACGGAAAAATTACCAATTACTATGAATGGGTAGGAGCAGGTTTTCTTGATTTAACCCGCACCGGCACGAGTATGCATAAAGTAAGCTCTCTGGTTAAAAAAATATGGTTTGGTTTTAATTTAGAGAATATCTTTTTACGGCTTGATTTGGATACTCTCCCGGAGGATAAAGAGTTAAAAATTGTGATAAATCTTTTTCCCAAAGAGGCAAGATTGGAGATTCCTCTGAAAAAATCTTCCTCGCTTCCCGTGCGGAGCTGGCAGAAGCAACTGGATAGCTGGCAGGAATTTCCTTTACCTAATGAAGCTTCTCTGGATAAGACAATGGAGATTAAGTTTAATTATCTTAATTTAGGTATCGGACACGGTGAGGAAATCCGCCTTAATATTGTGGTGAAGGAAATGGAGAATATCCTGGAGGAGATTCCTCCCCAGGGAGCCTTAAAACTTGTTTTGCCCAATCCTGATTTTGAAGCCTGGCAATGGTCAGCTTAGGAAGCGTGTCAACCTACGCGATGGATGGTTAAGATGGAGATATCGGTAGTAATTCCGGTTTACAATGAGGAAAAAAACCTTTCCCCTCTTTACGAGAGATTGAAATCAATACTTGTTAGTTTAGGTAAAGAGTATGAAATTATTTTTGTTGATGATGGTTCTCAGGATGGAAGTTTTGCAATTTTAAAGGATATCAAAGATAAAGACCCGCGGGTGAGAATAATCAGATTTAGAAAAAATTACGGACAGAGTTTTGCCTTAGATGCCGGTTTGAGAAATGCTAAAGGAGAAATTATAGTCAGTATGGATGCAGATTTGCAGAATGACCCGGGAGATATTCCGCTTCTTTTAAAAGAACTGGAGGATTGCGATGTGGTTTGCGGATGGAGGGAAAAGCGTTATGATTCCTTCCTAAAGAAAGTCTCTTCCTGGATAGCCAATTCTCTAAGAAGACTTGTTTTAAAGGATAAAATTATGGATATCGGTTGTACCTTACGCGCCTATCGGCGGAGAGCCATAGAAAACTTAAAATTATTCAATGGTTTGCACCGCTTTCTCCCTCTCCTCATAGAATACGATGGTTTTAAAGTGAAGCAGGTTGCGGTTTCTCACCATCCCCGTTTTTCCGGAAAGAGTAAATATAAATTTTTCCGGCGTCTCATAAAACCTTTTCTTGACCTCTGGGTGGTTTTCTGGATGAAGAAAAACTGGATAAGGTATGAATACGATTGTTTTGATTAGAGATTATCTTTTATCGGCTAACCTCAAGGAGGAAAGATGAAAATAGATTTATGGTTAGTGCTTGGTTTCCTTGCTCAGTTTTGTTTTTTTCTCCGCTTTTTTGTGCAGTGGCTGGTTTCCGAGAGAATAGGAGAAAGCGTAGTTCCCCTTGCCTTCTGGTATCTGAGTATTACCGGAGGACTACTTCTCTTATTCTATTCCATTTACCGTAAAGACCCGGTTTTTATTTTGGGTCAGGCAATGGGGCTGGTTATTTATACCCGCAACCTTGTGCTTATAAGGAAATCTAAAACTTTGCCTTGAGTTTGATTCTTTTAGATGGATAAGAAAAAAAATATTTATATTATAATTCTGGCGATTACCAGTGCTTTTTTCTTTTTTTACAAACTGGGAGAGCTTCCTTTGCTTGACCCCGATGAACCGCGTTATGCCGAAGTTGCCCGGGAAATGGGGGAGACAAATGACTTTCTTGTGCCATACTTTAATTACCAACCTCGCCTTAAAAAACCCCCCTTATTTTACTGGTTAATTTTTCTCGCTTATAAAATTTTTGGTATAAATGAGTTCTCGGCACGTTTTCCCTCGGCACTGTTTGCTTTTATGGGGGTGTTTCTTACTTATCTTATGGGAAAAAAACTCTACAGTTACTTCACCGGATTTTTAGCAGGATTGATTTTAGCTACTTCTTTAGAATATCTCGTCCTTTCTCGCCTGGCAATTACCGATATGGTGCTTTGTGGATTTTTCTTGAGCTGTCTTTTTTTCTTTCTTAAATATAGAGAGACAAGGAGAGATATATTTTTGCTTTTATTCTGGATTAGCCTTGCTTTGGCTTTTCTTACCAAAGGACCGGTAGGACTTCTTCCCCTTTTGATCGGTTTGTTTTTTATGCTTTCCGAAAGGGATTTTTCTTTTTTAAGAGTTTTTTTCTTGCGAAAGATTTATTTTTCGTCATTGTTCTTTATCCTGGGATTATCGTGGTATGTGGCTGTTGCTTTTAAATTTGGTTTTGCGGAAATGTTTTCTTTATTCCGCTATGAAACCATTGAGCGGTTTGGAAGTGGTTATATCCACCGCGAACCTTTTTTATATTTTATCCCGGTAATTCTT
>JBFWKV010000110.1:0-4381 GCA_050252475.1 Candidatus Omnitrophota bacterium
CTCATAATTATTTTATTCCATAAATATAGATTAGTCAAATAAAAACACCCAAATTTGTTTACAAACTTTAACAAAAATTGTATAATCATTACAAACAATGATTAAAAATATAAAAGATTTAACTACTGGAATAATAGATTTAATCTATCCTCAACGATGTGTTATTTGCCAAAATAGATTAGATGAACAAACATTTACTCCTCTTTGCTTATATTGTTTTAAAAAAATATCCTGGAATCTTCCTCCCACTTGCAGTATATGCGGGAGAAAAATTCCTGTAGAATTATCTCCCGAGAACATATGTTTTGATTGCAAAGTCAATAAACATTTTTTTGATCGTGCGTGGTCGGTAGCATTGTATGAGGGTGTAATGCGAGAATGTATTCATAAATTTAAATATGAACGTTGTACCGCTTTAGTTTGTTTTTTTGTAAAAGTAATGAACGATTTTATTGATAATTTCATAAATATGGATGAATTTGATTGTATAGTTCCCATCCCTCTTCATCCTGCTAAATTTAGAGAAAGAGAATTTAACCAGGCATTTCTTATCGCTCATCCTATAGCAAGAAGGTTTCGCAAGAGATTGCTCAATAATATCAGAAGGGTTAAATTTACCCTGCCTCAGACTGAATTGAGTGCAAAGGAACGTTTTAAAAACATTAAAGGAGCTTTTGAATTAAGAAAGGAAAACAATATAAACGGCAAAAACATCCTTATAATAGATGATGTATTTACTACCGGCGCTACTGTTGATGAATGTGCTCGTTTACTGAAATTAAACAAAGCAAATTTTGTAGGAGTGTTAACTTTAGCCTGTTAAAAAATGAGAATTCTGAGAAATTATGTATTTAGAGAAGTTGCCAAATCTTTCTGGTTATATTTATTTATCTTTACAATTGTTCTGGTGAGTGGAAATATCATAAGATTGATAGACATGATGATTACCAAAGGGGTTCCTCTTCTTGATATAATAAGATTATTCTTCTGGCAAATTCCCTCACTTATTAGCTACATATTGCCCATGACTATTCTTACCGCACTCCTTCTCGGCATAGGAAGATTAGCTGTAGATCTTGAAGTAACTGCTATCAAAGCAAGCGGAATAAATGTCTTCCGTTTAGAACTACCTTTCATTTTTACCGGAATTGCTCTCAGTCTCTTCTCTATCATTCTTAATAATGAGGTAATACCTTATGCCCGTTTTGTATCTCGTAAAATCATAAAACAGGTAGGAGTTAAGAATCCCGCCGCTTATTTTGAACCGGGAACTTTTATCCGTGCATTTGAAAATTACATTCTCTTTTTTTACGGAATTAACAAAAATGAGCTTTCTAATATAAGAATATATGAGTTAAAAAAGGACGGCTTACCCAGAACTATTATTGCTAAACGGGGAAAGATAATAAGTTCTGCCGATAAGAAAACAGTTAAACTGCAACTGTTTGAAGGAACTTCAGATGAACCCAATCCTACTGATCCCAGACGTTTATACAAACTTAATTTTAAAACTTATACTATAAATTTAAAACTGCCAGAAGAGTTTGTAGAGGAAAAAATAAATAAAAAACCCAAAGAAATGAATATCCGGGAATTAATAAATGAAAAAAATAATCTTCTTACTAAAAATGTGGATGTTTCTCCTTTAGAAACAGAGATACATAAAAAAATTTCGCTTTCCTTCGCCTGCCTTATTTTTGTATTGGTAGGTTTCCCTCTGGGAGTTATCATGAAAAGTAAAACAAATGCAGTTGCTTTTGGTTTAAGTCTGTTGGTTTTAGGAATATATTATCTTATTATGGCAGGTGGAGAAGCACTTGCTATGCACGGATTATTAAAACCATCATCGGCAATGTGGCTAGCAAATCTTGTTCTGGGAAGTTTTGGTTTAATTATGAATCTTTATATGCTAAGGTATTAAGATAAAATGAGAATAGTTGAAAGATATATCCTCAAAAACTTTCTTTTCCCGCTTATTTATATCTCGGCTTCTTTTATTTTACTCTTTATTATAGTGGATATTTTTGGACATCTTGACGAATTTATTCGTGCAAAAGCAGAATTAAGACAGATCCTAAACTATTATTTTTATTATCTTCCGTTAATCTTTGTTCAAGTTTTACCCTTCGCCGGTCTACTGGCAAGTATATATTCTTTAACTAATCTACAAAGATACAATGAAATAACTGCCCTGCATTCCTGTGGAATTGGATTATTCAAGATTATAAGACCATATATTATAACTGGTTTATTCTTAAGTGCTTTTACATATGTCCTTAATGAAAAAGTTAACCCCCATGCTTTCAGAACTACTTATAATTTAAAAGAGAGTCTCACAAACAAGAAATCTCAGAAAGGTTTTCTTGAGAATGTTACCCTTTATGGTAAGGATAATAGAATTATCTATGCACGGAGATACGATATTGAGAAGAAAATTCTTTACGATATAGTTATTCTGGAACATGATATAAACCAGATACTCATCAATAAAATTACTGCCCGACTGGCAATCTGGGAAAATAAAACCTGGAAACTCTATGGTGCGGTGCTCTATCGTTTAGACCCCGAGGGAAATTTTGTGGGTGAGCCAGTTTATCTTGATGACCGTACAATAGAACTGCTTGAATCACCGGAGGATATTATCCGAAACGACATAATTGCAGAAGCTATGAGTATTTCTCAGCTTAGTCAATATATAGAGAGATTCAAAGGCAGTTCAGATAAAATAGTACGCCGTTTTCAAGTAGAACTCGAACAAAAAAAATCTTTTCCTTCTTATGTCCTTGTTCTTATTCTTATAGGTATACCATTTGGTCTCGTCAGGCAAAATGTGGGAAAGATAATGTGTCTGGGAATAGCATTTGCTACAGGGGTTTTATTCTATGCACTCAATGCAATAAGCCTGGCGCTTGCTAAAGCAGGCTTCCTCCCGCCTTCTATTTCTGCCTGGTTGGTTCCGCTTGTTTTTATAATTTTTAGCATAATTTTATTAAAAAGAAGCCCACATTGAGCTAAGTTCCCTCTTGCCAGGAGGAGAGATATCTTTTTTGACGGGCAGTTAATTTATCTATTTTAATATTCATCGTCTTTAATTTAAGTAAAGCCACAGAAGAATCAATTGTTTCCGGTACAGGATATACCCTTTTTTCTAATTTTTTACCATATTTACTAATGTATTCTACTGCCAGAGCTTGATTGGCAAAACTCATTTCAATAACTTGGGCAGGATGGCCATCGGCAGATACCAGATTGATTAGTCTTCCTTTTACTAAAAGATAAATTTTCTTTCCGTTCTTCAATACATACTCTTCCACAAAATCTCTAATTAACCTTTTCTTCTTAGATAATTTCTCAAGAGCGGGAATATCTATTTCTACATTGAAATGTCCAGCATTTGCTAGAATTGCTCCGTCTTTCATAGATAAGAAATGTTCTCTGGTCAGAACATTAATGTTGCCGGTAACTGTAACAAATATATCTCCTATTCTTGCTGCTTTTCTTAAAGGCATTACCTCGTATCCATCCATACATGCTTCTAATGCTCTTAAGGGATCCTTTTCACAAATAATTACTTTTGCTCCCATTCCTTTGGCACGCATCGCTACTCCTCTGCCACACCATCCATACCCACAGACAACAAAACTTGTCCCTGCAATCAAACGGTTGGTAGCCCGTAAGATTCCATCGATGGTAGACTGTCCTGTGCCGTAGCGGTTATCAAAAAGATGTTTGGTTAAAGCATCGTTTACTGCTATAATTGGATATTTTAACTTACCTTCTTTCTCCAACGCCCTCAACCTTATCACGCCGGTAGTAGTTTCCTCTGTCCCACCCCAGGGTAAAAAATCATTTTGCCGTTCTTTGGCTTTGCTGTTTTTATGAATAGTAGAAACCAGGTCTGCTCCATCATCCAGAGTAATCTGGGGTTTTATTGCAAGACAGGACTTTATATGGCGATAATATGCCTCCTTATTTTCTCCCTTAAAGGCATAAACTGCAATTCCTAAATGTTTTACTAAACTGGAAGCCACATCATCCTGGGTAGATAAGGGATTGGAAGCACAAAGTGCTATTTCTGCTCCCCCTTTTTTTAAAACCTCCATCAGTACAGCTGTTTCGGTGGTTACATGTAAACAGGCAGAAATTCTAATCCCTTTCAAAGGTTTTTCCTTAGCAAAACGTCTTCCAATCAGCTCCAATACTGGCATATTTTTTCGGGCCCATTCAATTCTCAACTTTCCTATCTTTGCTAAATTTATGTCTTTAATCTCAAAAGGCATCTATGCTCCTTTCTTTAAAAATGTTTTTATAGATATTTTTGAATTTCTCTTACTTTATCGGTTTTTTCCCAACTAAATTCCGGTTCATTTCAGATCGGAAG
>JBFWKV010000111.1:0-4353 GCA_050252475.1 Candidatus Omnitrophota bacterium
GTTATTTCGTAATCTATCCTTTAAACTTTTTAACACCATCCTCTTATCTTTTAAAGAGTGGCTTGCATCTATCCTTATAAATATTTCCAATATACCAACAATCATAATTCAGAGGAAAAATTCTCCGTTATAAAATTTTCCTCTTCTTTCTCCGAATGGACGATCCCATCAAGTCTGGCAAAAAACAACGCTTCTAATATTTTATTGAAAGCTGGCCCGGGGGAAAATCCCATTTTCTTCAACTTTTCTCCATCAGTGAATAATTTAGTCTGGTAAAATTTAATAAGAAAATTAAAGATTTTTCTTTTAAGGGAAATATCCTTGATTTTTACAATTAAATAAATTATACTTTCCGGAAAAATAGGATTCAATAAATTAAATAGCTCACTGTTCTTGCAACCAAAAAACCTGTGTTCGTTTACACCCCTTATTTTAGAAGCATGTAATACCACAAGACGCTTATGTTTGTCCAGTTCATATTTCATACATAAATGTTCCAAGCTATTCTTATCAAGCCTTTCAGTAAGAAAGATAAAATAGATAAGCCATCTTTCGAGCGGTTGGCAAATATTTTCCTCAAATCTTCTTGCCCATCGTGATATTTGTGAAGAATATTTCTCCCATCTTACATCAAACTTAATCGCTGGATGAATAAATTCCAGACCACAAAGTTGCCAGACCTTCTTAATTCCTTTAAAGGGATTGTCTTCCTTCAAAATCCTGATTATTTCATTACCAATACGCACAGCGGTTATTTTAGAAAATACATTCTTAGCAACTGCCTCCTTTAGTAATTGAAGAGTATTTCTCTCAAAGGAGAAGTTAAAGCGCGTAGCAAAACGTATGGCACGAATGATTCTTGTGGGATCATCTAAAAAACTATTTTCATGAATAACTCGAATTTTCTTCCTCTTTAAATCTTCCCTACCATTATAGGGGTCAATTAAATCAGTAATCCCCCGCTCGCTAATTTTCATTGCCATAGCATTGATGGTAAAATCACGACGAAAAAGGTCCTTATTGATTGTAGAAGTAATGCGAACCTGCGGAAGACTGCCTATACAGGGATAATATTCTTCACGAATGGTTGCCATATCTATATGAAAATCCTTCAGAAAAAGTTTGGCAGTTTTGAAGCGGGGATGATAGACATAACTTGCAGAAAGAATTCTTGCCAACGGCACAATAACCCTCTTCACATCTTTATCTAATACTATATCTAAGTCAATGTTGGACTTACCCAGAAGTAAATCTCTCACAGGACCTCCTACCAGATAAGCATTTATTCTGCGTTTAACGGTCTCTCTCCCAATAATTTTTATTAACCGATTTATATAGGGATTTATCTTCATCTTACTCAAAATGGCAATTTTATTTCCTTTCCCCGCTATCACTCGATTACCCTCGTGGATGAAACATTTTATGTATTGCTTTGAGCCTTTCCTTGTTGACATGGGTATAAATCTGAGTAGTAGAAATATTTGCATGCCCAAGCATTTCCTGAACCACCCTTAAGTCTGCTCCGCGTTCTAAAAGATGTGTGGCAAAAGAATGTCTTAAAGTATGTGGACCTATTTTTTTCTTTATCCCTGCTCGTGAGGCATATTTTTTTATTAACTTCCATATACTCTGACGAGAAATCTTTTTACCAAGATGGGATAGAAAAAGAAATGGTTCATTACCCTTCTTAGCCAATTTAGGCCTTATTTCGTTTAAATAATTTCTTAAATATCTTATGGCAATTTTCCCCAGAGGGATAATTCTTTCTTTATCACCCTTTCCCTTACAGCGCACGAATCCCGCATCTAAATTGACATCACTCACTTTTAAATCTGCAACTTCAGAAACACGCATTCCTGTAGCATAAAGAAGTTCAAGACAGGTTCTATCCCGAAAGCCTAAATAGTCATTTGTCCGTACAGAGTTCAGGATCTTCTCTATTTCTTTAACCGAGAGACTCTCAGGAAGTCTTTTCCACAAACGCGGAGTTTCCAGAACCGCCGTAGGGTCTTCTCTTATAAGACCTTCCTGAGCAAGGAATTTAAAAAACATTTTTATTGCCACCAATTCCCGAGATAGGGAAGAAGGATTCAAACCTTCCTCTCTTCTTTTCAATAAAAAATCTTCCACTTCTTTACGAATAACCTTATCCCAAGAAACAATGCCTTTGTCATTTAGATATTTCTGAAATACCTTCAGGTCTCTTCGGTAAGAAATTATAGTATTCTGAGCCAAACTCCTTTCCACACTGAGATAATTCAAGAACTGCTCAATCCACTCTTTCATATTCTAAAACTTCTTTTCTCTGCCCCAACAGTAGATGCTGGACCATGGCCAGGAAGAATTTTTACTTCTGAATCCAAAGTAAATATTTTCTCCTCAATAGATTTAAACAGTTTCTCTTCTGATGAATGTGGAAAATCTGTACGGCCTACACCTTGAAAAAAAATGGTATCTCCTGTAAAAAGATAATTATCAAACTTTAAACAAATACTCCCTGGAGTATGTCCCGGTGTATGAATTATCTTAAACTCCAAATCCGCTATTTTAATTACATCTCCATCCTTGAATACTTTCTCCGCCTTGCGTGAGACAAAAGGAAATCCTAAATAGGCAGAAAGATTTAATTCAGGATTATAGAGAAACTCCTCATCTAACTGATGAATCATTATAGGAATATTAAACTCATTGTTCGCCCCGATATGGTCAATATGACCATGGGTATTGATGATAAAAAGACAATTGAGGTTTTTTTTATCCATAATTATTCTGATTTTTCCCGCTTCTCCTCCCGGGTCAATGACCAAAGCCTGGCGAGTAATTTCGTCATATACAATATAACAATTAGTCTCTAATTCACCTACAACAATTTTCTCAATCTTCATCGCTTTTTGGCACTTTTATAAATTCTTTCATCTTGGAATACGCCAATTCTTTAACCGCCATTCTGAAGTGTTTTTCAACCTTCCGTTTCAAATCCAACCTTTCCAGTTCAGAAATTACTCTGCTTTTAATCCTAAACTCAATTTACTCAAGATTCTCCCGATAGGTAGCAACTTCTTTTTGCTTATCCGACACAAGATATGTCTCCAGATCTTTAAGATTTGAAATCGCTTGCTGTATACAGGTTAATTGCTTTTTGTAATTGTCTTCTTCAAGAGCATTGATTAATTCCATCTCCCAGTATTTCCAGAAAAGGAAATGCTTTTTATATAAATCATCGTAAGAAGTATCCTTTGTGTATTCTTTGAAGTAAACTACCGGTTGAGGTTTTTTTTCTTTTTCTCTCTCGCGCACAAATTTTCTCCGGAAAGAAGCACAACCGGCAAGGAGGACCACTAAAATAAATAAGATAATTATTTTCTTCATTTCCCCTCCTCAATCATTCTTTTAAATTCTTTCTCGTTAATAATTCTTACCGATAATTCTTTTGCTTTCTCATATTTTGAACCCGGATTTTCTCCCACAACCACAAAGTCAATATTTTTAGAAACCGAAGAAGAAACTTCCCCTCCTAAACTTCTTACCAATTCCTCTGCTTCTTTACGTGTAAATTCGGATAATTCACCGGTAAAAACAAATCTTTTTCCTTCCAAAGGTCGCGGTCCTGTTTTCTTCTCTTCTTTTAGATTTATACCTGCTTTCTTAAATTTCTTAATCAACTCACGGGTTGAGTTCTGCTTAAAAAAGTTTACAATACTCTCAGCCATTACAGGGCCTATATCAGGTATTTTTAGCAAATCTTCCATCTTTGCCTGTATAAGATTATCAATATCTTTAAATCTCTCTGCCAAAACAAAAGCTGCTTTTTCTCCTACATGACGAATTCCTAAGCCGTATAGAAATTTACCAAAAGACCTTTGTTTGCTATTCTCAATGGATTTAAGAAGATTATCTGCTTTTTTATCGGCAAAAAGTTCTAAATCAAGTAGGTCCTCCTTTCTCAAGAAATAAATATCTGCAAGATCTTTAATCTTTTTCTTCTCCACCAATTGTCTTGCAACCGATTCTCCCAATCCTTCAATATCCATTGCTCCCCGCGAAGCAAAGTGGATTAAAAGTCGTTCCAACTGGGCTGGGCACGAAGGATTGATGCAACGATAAGCAACCTCTTCCTCTTTTTCTTTAACCACCCTACCTCCACAAACTGGACAAACTTTAGGAACTTCTACATCCTTTTTCCCTTTAGATTCCACTACTTTAACTATCTTTGGAATAACCTCTCCCGCTCTCTCCACCAAAACTCTATCTCCTACACGCACATTGAGCCTTTTTATTTCCTCAAAATTATGCAAGGTTGCGCTTCTAATAATCACTCCTCCGCATTCTACCGGTTTCAATTCTGCAGTAGGA
>JBFWKV010000112.1:0-4257 GCA_050252475.1 Candidatus Omnitrophota bacterium
TGTCAATGTTTTTAGGGAAGGTATTCGGGAAAGCAATTTTAATTGCTATTTATACAGCATTAGTGGTTATGGCGCAGGTATTTGCTAATAAACTGGTAATGTTCGGTGGTTTTGTTGTTCCTGCGGCGGTAATTGTGTACGGGGTTTCATTTCTAATTACAGATGTTTTATGTGAATTTCACAGCAAAAAGGATGCAAGGACGGCGGTGATTGGAGGGTTTATTGGCTCTGTATTATTAGTGTTTGGTATTCGGGTAATGTTAGCTTGGGATTATCCTGTGTTCTGGAAAGGACAACAAGCTATGGAAACGGCATTAGGACTAACGGGGAGAATTGTGTTGGGGTCATTAGTGTCGTTTATGGTAAGTCAGAATTTTGATGTTTATTTGTATGACAAAATCAAGCAATTGACTAAAGGGAAACATTTGTGGTTACGAAATAATGTCTCCACTATGAGTAGCCAGTTAATTGATACAATTCTTTTTATCTCTGTTGCTTTTTATGGAACAATGTCGAACGAGGCATTAGTAGGGATGATGATAGGGCAATATGTTGTAAAACTGATTATTGCTCTGTGTGATACTCCGTTTTTGTATTTGACGAGATTATACTATAAGAGGTGATGTCATGGTAATTAGAGAAATAGAAATAGAGAAGATAAAACCGTACGAAAATAACCCAAAAAAACACCCACAAAAACAGATAGACAGGATTATCGAAAGCATTAAAGAATTTGGATTTGTTATGCCTATATTAGTTGACGACGATTTTAACATCATTTCAGGACATGGCCGTTATGAAGCAGTCAAGCAGATGGGCATGGAAAAGATAAGTTGTATAATTAATAGTAGTTTGACTGAAGAGCAAAAAAGGGCTTACCGGATTGCGGATAATAAACTTGCCGAGAGTGAATATGATTATGAAAAAATGAGACAGGAATTTATGCTGTTGAAGGAAGCTGATTTTAAGCTTGATGTTACCGGTTTTTCTGTAGATGAAATAAATATGATTATTGAAAATATGGACATCGACAAATTTTTTGAGAACGGGGAAGGTAAATTCTTCGAGGATGAGGAAATAGAAGAAACCCCAAAACAAAAAATAATAACCTGTCCAAACTGTGGAAAGGAGATAGATATATCAGAATATATTTAGCAGGACTTTGTTCTGCTATGCACAAATACAATATTAAATATGTTTGGGAGTATAAACCAATTTATGTATTAGAGAGCATTTATTACATTAGAGACTGGTTAATCCAGTATGTTAAAAGTCCGTATTGCAAATCGTTCATGCTCGATTCTGGAGCTTTTACCTTCATGGGGAACGAAAAAGTGAAGAAAACCAAAAACATTGACTGGGGAAAATATATGAATCACTATGCGGATTTTATCAATGCTTATGACATTGACCTATTCTTTGAAATGGATATCGACAACGTTATTGGATATGAAAATGTTAAACTGTTAAGAAAGGCGTTAGAGCAGAAGACTAATAAAAGGTGTATCCCAGTATGGCATAAGAAGAGAGGGAGAGAAGAATTTATAAAATTATGCAAAGACTATGATTATGTAGCTATCGGAGGAATTGCTTCTAAGGAAATAACGAGAAAAGAGTGGCCGTTCTTAAAGTGGTTTATTAACACAGCTCTCGAAAACAATTGTATGATTCATGGATTGGGCTTTACTCCAACTGGCAATAAATTAAAATTATACGATTTTGATAGTGTAGATAGCACCAGATGGACAGGGGGGCAAAGATACGCAAGTATGCAGAAATTTATTGGAACAGAAATAAAAGAGATTAAAATACAAAAAGAATCATTGCGACTGAAAAACCATGGATATGATTTAACGCAAAATCATAATTTGAGAGAGTGGGTTAAATTCCAAAGATACATGGATGAACTATGAGTGACGGGAGGATTTTAGGAGGCAAAGGTGGTGAAATAGATGGCTGAGATATGGGAAAGGTTGCCAGGAGAGAGTAGTAAGGCTTATGAAGCTTTTTGCATTTATAGAGACTTAGGAGTTGACCGCTCTATTGAAAAAACGGCTAAGAGCAGGCTAAAGCCTGGCTCATATTCATGGTTGCGCAATTGGTCTTCTAAGTACAACTGGGTAGAAAGAGCAAGGGCTTATGATGACTACTTAGAGAGAGAAAAGCGCAAGGAACGAGAGAAAGCTATTTTAGAGATGGTGGACAGGCATATTAAAGAAGCAATGGCTCTCCAGCAGAAAGCATTAGAAAGATTAAAAACTCTTAACCCTGATGAACTGACTACCCGAGATGTTTTGAATTACTTGTTAGAGGCGATGAAGGTGGAGAGGCTAAGCAGGGGAGAGCCAACTGAATCTCAAGCTCCTTTAGAAGTTGTGATTAAGCACATCAGAAATGAGAATAGAGATACAGACAATTGATGAGTTTGGCAACTTCTTTTTAGAAAACGAGAATAGTGAAATTTTGCTGTTATATGGAGGAGCAGGCTCGGGGAAGTCTTACTCAACTGCAATCTGGTTATTAGAAAAAGCGCTAAAAGAAAGAAATAAAAGATTTTTAATCACCCGTAAGACATTACCTTCTTTAAAGGTTAGTTGCCTTCAGTTATTCAGAGAGTTGCTAAGCAAGTATAACTTGTCTTATGAGTTTAATAAGTCAGAGCTGGAAATGGTTATAAATACTAATCAAATCTTATTCAAATCGCTTGACAATGCTGATAAAATTAAATCAGCAGAGTTCAATTATATTTGGGCAGAAGAAGCTACAGAATTAACCCACCAGGACTATTTACAACTAAGACTAAGACTAAGAAGAAAGAACGACTTGAATAATCAGATAATTACAACCTTCAACCCTATTGACCAGTTTCATTGGTTGAAGACTAAAGTGCTGGATAGAGAGAAAGTAAGCTCGTTCCAAAGTAATTATAAGATGAACCCATTCCTTTCAAGAGAATATATAGAGCAGTTAGAAGGATTGGCGGAAGTGGACGAGAATTACTATCGGATTTATGCCCTGGGGGAGTGGGGAGTATTAAAGAACTTAATTTATTCTAACTGGGACGTAGTAAATAAAATGCCAGAGGACTATGATGAGGTAATATATGGTTTAGACTTTGGATATATAAATCCTACGGTTTTGGTTGAAATTCGATTGAAAGAGAATGAGGCTTGGGTTCAGGAGTTGATTTACCAATCACGGTTGACCAACTCTGATTTAATAGAGCTGTTAAAAATGAAAGTCGATAAAAATGCTCAAATTTATGCTGACAGTTCAGAGCCACAGAGGATAGATGAAATCTACAAAGCGGGGTTTAATATCTATCCTGCGAACAAGGACATTAAATTTGGGATAAATAAGGTAAAAGAGTATAAGTTGCATATTTTGGAAGATTCTACAAACACAATAAAGGAAATTCGCTCCTACAAGTGGAGAGAGGACAAAGAAGGAAGAATATTGGAAGAGCCGGTGAAGTTTAATGACCACGCAATGGATGCTATGAGATATGCTTTGGCTTCAATTCACAAACAAACAGAAATATTGATGTGGTGATGATATGAACATATTTCGAAGAAAACAAAAAGAAGAATCTGGGTTTTTAGCAAAGGTTTTATCTTTTTCTTCTTCTCCTCCCCGGAAGGGAACGGCGGACATAATTCGTTCTTATAAAGATATGCCTTGGTTCAGGGCGGTTGTCAATAAGGTTGCTAAGTCAATTGCTTCAGTTTCTTGGGAATTATATGTAGTGAGAGAGCAGGGGAAGGCAGTAAAAGTATCTAAAATTCAGCATGCCTCTCATAATGAAAAGATTAAATTATATAAGAAGAAAGCGGTAGAGCTTGAAGAGATAGAGGAACATCCCTTACTGGATTTATTAAATAATTGTAACTCTTACATGACTGGGGCTTTTATGCGGCAACTAACTCAAATATATTTAGATTCGGTAGGAGAGGCGTTTTGGATAAAGGAAAGGAATAATTTAGGAATGCCAATTGAGCTTTGGCCTGTGCCTCCGACCGATGTGGTGGATATTCCCACTCATAATAAACCATTCTTTTCTGTGCGGTTGGGGAGCATAACTACTGAAATACCGGCTACGGAAGTTATATGGTTCAAAGAGCCAGACCCGGAAAATCCTTACGCAAGAGGCTCGGGAATCGGGATGGCATTAGGGGATGAATTAGCAACTGATGAATTAGCGGCTAAACATACTAAGACCTGGTTTTATAATCGAGCTCGACCAGATTTACTTATTTC
>JBFWKV010000113.1:0-4183 GCA_050252475.1 Candidatus Omnitrophota bacterium
ACATTGGTAGAAGGCGCAACCCATAAAATAATGAAGCTGGCACCAATTCCTGCTCCCGCAAAATAAAGCCCGCTTCCCACCGGTAAAACCGTGCAGGAACAGGAGGCAATAAAAAAACTAAATATTGTTGCCAAAGAAAAAGATTTTAATTTAGACGCTTTTTCGCCTAAATAAGTTAATATGGCTTCCTTATTAAAAAAAGAGACCATACCACCTGCCAGAAGAAATGCGGGAACAAGACACGTCAGAATATGGTGGGCAATATAATCTTTTAAAGCCAATAACCCTGCAGAAATCAAATCCAAAAACATACCTACCTCCTTATGATTTTACAGCATCCTCCTTCAATCTTTATTGCTTTAACATTAACCAAGGCATCTGCAATCTTTTTATGGGCGGATGTAATTATTCTTGAAAAAGTAGGCCGGGAAATTTTCATTTTCTTTGCAGCGTTTTCCTGTTTTAACCCTTCAAGGCAAACAAGCCTTATTGCCTCCAGTTCATCAAGGGTCAAAGAGACGCTTTTTAGTTTACTTAAGGGTTTACAAACAGGTTTAAAGCATCTCTCTTTAGGTTTATGTTTTATCCATCTTATCTTTTTAGGTCTCATTTGGTAGTTCCTCTTTATTATGAACAAATGTTCATAATATTATAATGCATATTTTATAATTATGTCAAGATATTTTTAGATTTTGGTAGCTATTAATTGAAATGCATTCATCCACAGGAAAAAATAAAGGGAGGAAATAATTATATGTTCATTGAGGTTTCCTTTAACCTTTACCAGCTACTTAAATCTATAATCTCCTCTACCTTCAGTCTGATTAAATATTTTGGGCTGGGTAAATTTGCTTCGGGATGCCCGGAATGCCCCTTCTGTCCATGTAAGGCTCTAATAATTCGTTTAGTTACTCTCTTTGCAATGTTAGTATCCCAGAGTTTTATAATATCTTTTCCTAAATTATCCTTCTTTAATAAATCTGCTTTTCCTTTTAGAGTATATCCTTTGAACCTCTGCTCGTCTACTGCAGTTATGCTGAGAACCGGATTACGGATTAAATTTCTATATGTATTTCCTCTATAAAGATCCAGAAGATAAACCCAGCCCTCTTTTTTAATAGCCACAATCCCCTTACAGGAATTGTGGATTAATCCCTTCCGGTCAAGTGTTGAAACAATCACAAACCCCTGATTTTCAAAGAAATCAATTACCTCTTGAGGTAACCGCATTAGATATCCTTTTCGTTTATCCAGCGACCATGCAAATTACAATTCTCTATCACAGATAATCTACCGGAATTAACTTTTAGATGCACTCCCACCGCAGGGTTGAGTTTCTCCGGGCTAAGATGGTAGCGGGCGATAAATCCCTTATCCAGATAGATATCTATATACATAATGAAATGTTTTGCCTCCATAGGATGCACTATCTCGCCTATACGAATATTTACATCCACACACCCCTCACCCAACAACCCGCATTTATGTTCTATCCCAATCTGGGGTATATGTTTCTTTTCAAACTCACTAAGGTTATTCGGATCGGCAGGTTTCTTGATTGCCTGATTGTCTAATTTAAATGCCTCTTTTTTTGCGCCGCAGACCGGACAGACCTCCGGCGCACTATCAAAGGCAACATAACCACATTTTGCACATACAAAAATATCCATTTTATCCCCCTATAATTTTATCCTTATTTTCTAAATTTTCTCAAACATATCTTTCCCTACACCGCATTCAGGACAAACCCAATCCTCAGGTAAGGAAGAAAAATCTACTCCGGGAGATATCCCATGCTCGGGATCTCCCTTAGCCGGATCGTATACATAACCACAAACGGTACATTTATACTTATCCATATTAATCTCCTTTCTTTGCTTTGCGTAATTTTAAATAATGGGAACGTTCTTCTTCAACTATTTTATCTATAGTATTTCTTTGATAATCGGGAACTAAATTTTTTGCTTCCAGATAATATAAAATTGAATCTAATTCTATTTCTATAGCGAAATCTAACGCTTCTTTTTCTGTAGTTATCTTTTTTGCCATAAGAGAACCTTTTTTCTCCTTCGTAAAAATTTTATCATCCGCATATGCTCTTAAATAAGCAAAATATTCTCCTGGATAACTTTCCGGTGGTTGATAATTCTCTATCTGCGAAAGCATTTCTTCAAAAATTGCGCGATGCTTAATCTCTTCATCAGCAAGACGATTGAATAAATCTTTAATTTTCTTCTGCTTGAGTTTACGAGAGAATTCGCGGTAGAGAGATTCTCCGTTTTCTTCAATCCTTATGGCAAATTCTAAAACCTCGGAAGCCCCAAATATATTCTTACCCATCGTTCCTCCTTTTTAATATTTCTGCATTTCTAAGTGCGGTATTGCCTTCTGGGGACAGGCAGAAACACATCTTGCTTCGCTATCGCAAACCTCGGGATTAACCAGAGTTGCTTTTTTATTTACCAATTTCAAGGCACCTGGATGACAGGCTAAAACACAATGACCACACCCAATGCAATATTCAGATAGTATTTTAGGTAATTTTTTCTCAGGCATATCCCCTCCCTTCTTTAAGTTAACTTTCTTGCAAATTCTTTTCCAAACTCAAAACACTTTTTAAATTCTTCTTCTGTGGGTAAATACTGTATTTCTAATGGAGACTGTATTATCTCCATCCCTGCTTCTTTAAGCAATTTCTCTATTTCTTTCACCGCTCCTCCTCCCCAACCGTAGGAACCAAATACCGAAATAATCCTGTTTTTGGGTTTTAACCCTTTTAAAAAATATAAGAATCCCGCAAGGGTAGGAAGCATGTCATTGTCATGAGTTGAAGAACCAAAAAGAAATCCTTTAGCATCAAGCATCTCTGAGGTCACATCGGTTTTATCTGCTCTGGTAATGTCAAAAAGTTTTACACTTACTCCTTCTGAAATTATTCCCTCGGCGATTTTTCTTGCCATTTTCTCAGTAGCACCCCACATTGTCTCATAGACAATAACCACTTTTTTCTTTGTTTCATTTTTTGTCCAGGAAATATAAGTATTGATTATCTTCTGGGGATTTTCTCTCCAGATTATTCCATGGCTGGGAGCAATCATTTTTAAAGGAATATTTAACTTCTGGATTTCTTCTATCTTCTTTAGAATTACCTGCCCAAGTGGCCAGAGTATGTTAGCATAATATTTTTTTGCTTCCTCCATAAGCTCTGCCTGGTTTACTTCATCATCAAAACGTTCTCCCGTAGCATAGTGCTGTCCAAAGGCATCGTTGGGAAAGAGCAATTCTTCCTCCTGACAATATGTAAACATGCTATCAGGCCAATGAATCATCGGGGCTTCTATAAATTTCAGTGTCCTTTTTCCTAATTTCAAAGTATCTCCAGTCCTGACAACCTGAAAATCCATATTCACATAGTAGTTTCGCCAGAGACCGTCCTTACACTTTGCCGTCCCTATTACTTTTGCTTTAGGACAAAGTTTCAGTAGCTCAGGAATTGCTCCTGAATGGTCGGTTTCTACATGATTAGCAACTATATAGTCTATATTTTCTAAGGGAACTATTTCTTTTATCTTCTTAATCAACTCCTCGGAGAAACTTCCCATTACCGCATCAATAAGAGCAATCTTATCATCTATAATTAAATAAGCATTGTAAGTAGTTCCTCTTTTTGTGGTATAGGTGTGACCATGAAAATTTCTGATATTCCAGTCAATTACCCCTACCCAGTAAATGTCCTTTTTTATCTCAATACCTGCCATAAATCCTCCTTTTTCAGTATCCCATGAACATCTCAGTTTTTATATTATGCGGACTTATACCTAATTCTAAACACAGATTCTTCATCGCTTCTACCATCCTGGGAGGTCCAAAGGTAAAAATTACTCTTTCCTGATAATCCGGCATATATTTCTGAACAAAGTCCTTATCTATTCTTCCTGAGATAAAATTTTTATCATCCGAAGTGCTATCTACGAGAAAAAAGACGCTAATATTTTTATTTAAACTCTGCCAGTAAGCCAATTCTTTGTAAAAAGCAACTTCATCCTTACTGCGGTTAGAATAGAGTAAAGACACATCAATTGATAAATTTTTATCCACTATATATTCAACCATAGAAATAACGGGAGTAATTCCTATCCCCCCAATTAAGAAACCGATTTTTTGGTAATCTTCTTTGAGAACA
>JBFWKV010000114.1:0-4142 GCA_050252475.1 Candidatus Omnitrophota bacterium
TCTTGAGGTAATAGCAGGAATGGGTAAGGCAGAAAATCTCAGTTATCTTAGAGGGTATATCCCTTCAGATAGTGCAGACTATTTTCTCAGTATTGCGCGTAAAGAAGGATGGGGAGTTGTAGTAGAGGATCCCTCTCCGGAAGATAACGTTCCTACCCTTTTACGCAATCCCCGCTGGGTAAGCATATTAAATCCGCTTTTTAAATTGTTGGAGATTTTTCCCGGTTATCGTGAGGTGGATATAAGTTTGTTATTTTTAATTTTTCTTTCCCTCTTCTTCGGCATTCTTATCGGAGATGCAGGATACGGAGCAATATATTTAATTCTTACTTTTTTAGCGAAGAAAAAATGGCAGGAGAAGATAAAAGACAAAGCAATCTTTTCTCTTTTTTATATTTTAAGTCTTTCGGCAATTATCTGGGGTCTTTTGACGGGAACAATTTTTGGACAGGAATGGACCTTAAAATTCTTCAAGCCCATAGTTCCTTATTTACGTAATGAAAAAATAGTGCAAAGTCTTTGCTTTTTCTTGGGATCATTACATTTAAGCATTGCCCATTTCTGGAAATTTTTATTAAAACTTCCTCATCCTTCCAGTTTAGCCGAATTAGGCTGGATATCTTTCTTATGGGGAGTTTATTTTCTCGCCCGTATGCTTATTCTGGGAGATTCATTCCCCGAATTTGCGAAATTTTTCTTTATCTCCGGTTTTATTTTAGTTTTATTCTTTACCCAGCCACAGAGAAACGTAATTAAAAGTATCAGAAAAGGTTTAGGCGCGCTTCTTTTAAATTTAGTAAATAGTTTCACCGATGTGGTCTCTTATATACGTCTTTTTGCCGTGGGATTAGCGTCGGTGGCGATTGCTGATTCTTTTAATCGTATGGCAATGGATTTTGGAGTGAGAGATTTCTTTTCCGGATTGATTGTCTCGTTTATTTTAGTTTTAGGTCATACCTTAAATATATTGCTTGGTCCAATGTCTGTTTTAGTTCATGGAGTAAGACTTAATCTGCTTGAATTTTGTAACCATCTTGAGGTAAAATGGTTAGGGTTTCCCTATAAACCGTTAAAGAAATAAGTTTATAGGGCGAGATTTAATTTAAATTAAAAGAAATTTCCGGGGAGGGGAAAATGAATTTAATTTTAATGTTGCTTAAAGAATTGGGATTAGGTGCAGTTCTTTCTCTTTCTGCTCTTGGTTCAGGTTTGGGAGCAGGAATAGCGGGAATGTCGGCGATTGGCAGTTGGAAGAAAGCATTTTCTCAGAATAAAATTGCTCCCTTTCTCATGGTTGCTTTTGTGGGAGCACCCTTAACTCAGACGATTTATGGAATGATATTGATGAACCGGATGGCATTGCTGGTAGAAAAAGGAACCTATCTCTGGGGTATAGGAATTTTCTCTGGTTTGGCAATGGGAGTTTCTGCTTTAATGCAGGGTAAAGCAGCTGCGGTAGCTTGCGATGCTCTGGGAGAAACGGGCAAAGGATTCGGTAACTACATTGTAGTTTTGGGAATTATTGAGACAGTTGCTTTATTTGTTATGGTTTTCACCTTGGGGATTTTAGGGAAATTGATTTAAATTAAAGGGCGATTAGCTCAGCCTGGCAAGAGCACTTGACTTACATTCAAGGGGTCAGAGGTTCAAATCCTCTATCGCCCAAATATAATGAAACTAAAAAATATTTGTGTAGTATAAATTATATATTGCAAAATCTCCTCCCTTATTTTATACTATTACAACCAACCCGGGCCCGTGGTGCAGTCTGGTTTAGCACGTCAGATTGTCGATCTGAAGATCGCGAGTTCAAATCTCGTCGGGCCCGCCAGTAAATCAAGCGCCGTAATAGACTTACGGCGTTTTTGCTTTTGTGGGTATTTATGAACCCGCTTGCTAAATTGTCTGCGGTTCTAACTTACACCCCACCGTGCAGTCTACATTATTTTTTCCTTGACTTGTTTATCGTAGAAGAGGTATGATTTTACCATCAGCCACGATGAGGTGGTAGGGTGGAAAATAAATTAGTTTAAAATTAAAGGCAACTCTCGTAATGGGGGTTGCCTTTTTTGTTATTTTATGGAGTAAACGCAACAAACACGATTATGATTTTTAATATAAATTTTCCGGTGGCTAAGTATAATTTCATCCTGGAAGCCCAAGAAGAATTACAACTACCTCCTTACAAAGGCTCAACATTAAGAGGAGGTTTTGGTATAACTTTTCGCAGGATTTAGAGAGAATTTAAGACCCGATGAATAGGGGATTGACAGTTTTTAAGAAGCGGTATAAGATAATAAAAATAAAAAAAATGCGCAGACCTGTTCCCTTAAAATATGCCTATAGACTTATCGGACCCGGACCATTGGTTCTGGTAAGTTCAATTCTAAACGGAAGACCAGGGCTTACGCCGATTGCCTGGCATATGCCGATTTCTGATGACCCGCCTATAATTGCGCTTGAAATCTGGAGAGGGCACTTTATTTATAAAGCAATTCTTCAAACGGGTGATTTTGTGGTAAACATTCCTTCTTCTGAAATGGTAGAGGTCTGTCGCGAGCTCGGAAGTATTTCCGGAAGAGATTGTGATAAATTTGAGAAGTTCTCTCTTCCCAAAGAGAAGGCAAAAAAGGTAAAATCTCCCCGGCTTAAGTCTGCCATTGGGATACTGGAATGTAAACTCCGCCGTGATAATACACTTTTAAGCAAGTACAATATAATCCTGGGTGATGTGGTTTATGCGGAAGCCGAGAAGGAGATTTTTACCCAGAGGTGGCATCCGGAAAAGAAAGGTCCCCGTATTATCCACCACTTAGGCAATAAAATATTTTCTATACCTGCAAGGAAGATAATATAAAACAAGAGAAACATTCCTCCCTTTTGAGATAAGATAGTAGGATAAGAAATACCCCGCACCAGGGTGTTTTTCATAAACCAGTAGAGTAAATTTTTGTTTCTAAACAGAAACAGAAAGTTACATTATGGCTGTTTGTCATAACTATCTGTAAGATAAGAAGTTAATTATCATTGCTCATGCATAAACCTATTTTAGGTAACTTGATTTTCCTCTGCTATCTCCTTATTTCCTATCCTTGACAGAACCTTATTAAGGCTAATCGGCATCTAAGTTGTTGGTATCTATGGATTTGTATTATTTATTGTGACTGTTCTCTTCTTCCGTTATACTGGCATATTTCTTGCTTTTTAACCAAAAAAAGCAGAAATTATTTTGGCCTGTCTTGACAAAAGAGAGAATGTATGATATAATTTATTATGAAATAAGAATTAGTAGGAGAGTTCACAAAGCACAGAAGATAAGGCAATTTTATTTTCGCCAATGATTAAAAAGTTTAAAAAAGTTGTTAAAATATTAGAGATGAGAAGGTGTCTTTATATAGGAATTACGGGAATATTAATAGGAGTAGTAATTTCGGGCGTGAGTCAAGCTTTTCTTACCAGTCCTCATGAGGCGAATGAGGGAATAATTCCTCCGGGTACACAAACTTATTTATTAACCGTGGTTAATAGTGATGGAAGCGAGGATGAATATAAAGTATATGAGTTAGATAATAAAAGTTTATCTCTGGATGAGAAAATCAGAATTCTCAGGGAAGCTGCTAAGGAAGGTTTCTATATTAGTTACATAAACAAAGGAAATAATTGCTTGGGGAAAATACTTGGGGTGGAAGAAAAAACAACCTGGCTGGTTTTCCACAATTATTTTATAGTAGTTGAGGGAAAAGATGGCAATATCCATAAAATTAATCTTAAGAAATGGAATGGAATCCTTTATAAAAAAATAGAACATAAAGAAGTAGAACCGGATAGAAGACCAACTATTAATGACCCTTTTCCGGAAGAATTATTTCCCGAACTTTTGGAGGCGTTGATTATTGCAGAAAGTTCAGGTAACCCTTATGCCTATAATCCGAAAAGTGGTGCACGGGGACTTACGCAAATTACGAGCATAGCCTGGAAAGATTTAGTACGGGTATATCCAGGAAAATATGCTCATCTAACATACGAAAGCGATATTTTTAATCCCACTGTAGCTCGGCAAGCAGGATTAGATTATTTGAAAATTGTTAGAGGGTATCTGGAAAATGATGGCTTACCTACCACTCTTCCTTATATCCTCGCCG
>JBFWKV010000115.1:0-4031 GCA_050252475.1 Candidatus Omnitrophota bacterium
ATAGGAACCGGGTCAGCAGAATGAGCGCGAAGAATACAGTGGGTAGAATGGTCAGCGGTAACACAGATAATTACATCTTTCAATTCCAGTTGAGTCAATAATTTCAATTCCAGTTGAGTCAATAATTTCCCAAAGAAAAAGCTATCTATTGCTTCAATAACTTCCTTCTTCTTTATAAAATTACCATCGTGGGCGGGTTCATCGGGACCTTTTAGATGGATGTATAAACCATCAAATTTATTGATTGCCTCCAGCGCCTTAGAGGCACGAAGAGAGTAGTCTTTTTCCCAATTTCCTGTAGGGAGAGGTAAATCCACAATTTCCATTCCGGTAAGTAAGGCAATGCCTTTTTCTACCGGCATCTCTACAAAACAACCTAAATTTATTCCAAATTTTTCTTTAAGAGGGGGAAATTTAGGAAGTCTGTCTCCTGCATCGCGGGTTAGAATTACATTAGCAGGAAGTTTATTCTCTTTTATCCTCTTTTTATTTATTTCTGAACCAGAAAGAACCTCCTGACTTTTTCGCATAAACTCATTGGTAAGCTCTGCTGCTAACTTTGCCTCTTCTGTATCATCTTCAGCAAGACAGGGTTGAACAAAATTATCGAATTTT
The DNA here is from genome assembly GCA_050252475.1 of Candidatus Omnitrophota bacterium. Taxonomy (GTDB): domain Bacteria; phylum Omnitrophota; class Gorgyraeia; order DTHP01; family DTHP01; genus JBFWKV01. The sequence goes on from JBFWKV010000115.1 coordinate 616, forward strand.
TCTTTAGCCACCCCAAAAACACCTTCTTTACCATAGGCAGGATCGGTATTGGTAACTCTGGCTGATAACCTGCCTTTCCGGGAACAAATAAGGAGCACTCCGCGGTGCCCAATGGTACTCTTGAATACAAAATCTGCATCGGTAAGCTTTACTTTTTCATTTATCTCCTTTGCCAGAAGTTGAGCTTCTCCGGTAGTAAGATTTCTCCCTACGCGCCGATCAATTATTTCATTATTCTTACCCAGAGTAGCAAAGTTTACCCGGTAGGCTAAATCTCCATCTTTCACCTCCAACCCTTCAGCGAAGCACTCCAGAGGACCCCGTCCGGTATAATATTTATGGGCATCGTAACCCAAAATACTGATTACCGCCACATCTGACTCGGGAGAGATATTTCTTCCTACTGTATAGACCACTCCCAATTGTCCCGCTTCTGCCAGACGGTTAAGGAAAGGGATGTTTGCTAAATCTAAGGGAGTTTTATTCTCAAATTCCGGATGTGGTCGATCCCCCAAACCATCTAAAACAATATAAAGTATTTTCTTCATAGGAAAAAAGATTATAACAAATAGAAAAGAGAATCGCAACAAAAACTAAATTTTCTTCCGGAAGGTGTAATTCTGCGTTGGAGTTAGCGCCGGAAACTAACTAGCATTTGGAATATCCGCAGGCTTCGCACTTGGAGCAACCCTCTTCGTGTCTGAGCGGTTCTCCGCAATCAGGGCAAACACCTACTACATTAACTTTTCTTGAGGAAAAACCGTTCTCCTCCGAAGGAGGAAGAATTTTTATTTTTGTTCCCTGGGAAGGCTTTTTTATCTGTGCCAGTCTCCGTTCCAAAACTCTGCCAATAGCATCGGCACAGGAAAATATACGCGTTCCCCCGTTCTCCCAGGAAGGTGAAGGGCAACGAATTCCTTTCAATTGCTCTATAATAGGAGCAGGGTTAATTCCCGAGCGAAGTGCCAGAGAAACTAAACGTCCAATCGCTTCCAATTGCGACGCAGCACAACCCCCTGCTTTCCCCATCTGCATAAAGACCTCAAAGGGATGTCCTTCTTCATCTTCATTAATGGTAATGTAGAGATTACCACAGCCGGTATTAATCTTGGTGGTGCTTCCTCTCATTACTTCTGGCCGTGGACGGGGAAGAGAACGCTCTTCTTCGTCCTTCTGTTTTTCTTTAATTTCCTTTTTCTCCTCTCGGGAATGAGCAATGTTTAGAACCTGTTCTTCTCTGCTTTTATCACGATAAATAGTTACTCCTTTGCATCCTAACTGGTAGGCTAAAAGATAAACTTTTTTCACATCTTCTACCGTAGCATGATGGGGAAAATTCACAGTTTTGGAAACCGCATTGTGCGTGTATTTCTGAAATACTGCCTGCATGCGAATATGCCATTCAGGGGTAATATCATGGGCGGTAACAAAAACCTTTTTAACATCCTCGGGAACCTCAGGTATATCCTGACAGGAACCTTTCTCAGCAATCTTTTCCATCAATTCTTTAGAATAGAACCCCCTTTCCTTGGCTACTTTCTCAAAATAAGGATTAATTTCCATAAGTCTATCGTTATCCATAACATGCCGGGTATAAACCAGAGCAAAGAGTGGTTCTATTCCGCTGGATGCTCCTGCAATTATACTTATTGTACCCGTAGGAGCAATGGTAGTTAAAGTTGCGTTACGCAATCTTTTCCCCTTCTCTGCAAGTCTGCTTCCGGTAAAAGCAGGAAACACCCCCCGTTCTTCTGCTAACTGCATTGACTTCTTCTCGGCTTCCTCTAAAATAAAGCCCATCACTTTACCCGCAAGAGAAAGGGCCTCTTCCGAATTATAAGGGATACCCAATTCTATCAACATATCTGCCCAACCCATCACCCCTAAACCAATCTTCCTCGTGAGTTTTGTCTTCTCTTCAATTTCCTTCAAAGGGAATTTATTCATATCAATAACATTATCCAAAAAATGGACTGCCACATGGGTAACCGTCCTTAATCTATCCCAATCAATCTCAGCTTTACCATTAGAGAACTTAACCATTTTTGCTAAATTGATGCTTCCTAAATTACAGCTCTCGTAAGGTAAGAGAGGCTGTTCTCCGCAAGGATTAGTGCTCTCAATCTTCCCCAGAGAAGGGGTGGGATTGTCTTCGTTCATCCGGTCAATAAAAATTATCCCTGGTTCACCATTTTTCCAAGCTTGTTTAACTATCAGCTCAAATACTTCACGGGCAGGAAGTTTCTTTACCGCCTTACCTGTGCGTGGATCAATCAAATCATATTCTTCATTCTGTTCTACTTTATTCATAAAATCTTCATTAAGTGCCACAGAGATATTGAAATTAGTAATTTCTTTATCATTTTGTTTGCAGGTAATAAACTCCAAAATGTCGGGATGGTCAACTCTTAAAATTCCCATATTTGCTCCTCGACGAGTACCTCCTTGCTTTATCGCCTGCGTCGCTGCATCATAAACCTTCATAAAAGAAACCGGTCCTGAAGCAACTCCTCCCGTACTTTTCACTACCGAATTCTTAGAACGAAGGTGAGAAAAAGAAAAACCTGTCCCCCCTCCACTTTTATGTATTAAAGCGGCAGCTTTCAAGGTCTCAAATATTGACTCCATTGTGTCTTCTATGGGGAGAACAAAACATGCTGAAAGTTGACCCAGCTCTTTACCTGCATTCATTAAGGTGGGAGAATTGGGCATGAACTCACCCTCAACCATCACCTCATAGAATTTCTCAGCAAGATTATTTATATCCTCTTCAGATTTTCCATATAGTCTATCCGCCAAAGCAATGCTTTTCGCTACCCGCATAAACATCTCTCGTGGCGTTTCAATAACCTTACCCTCTTCGTTCTTGGAAAGATAACGCTTTTCTAAAACCCTAAGTGCATTCGCGGTCAGTTTTGGCTCATAATAACCCATTTCTCACCTCCTTACAGGGCAATAATAACAAACCCCAGAAAGTCTGTCAAGGGAAAAATACAATATTTTGTGTCAGCTTATACTGGCATACACGACAAATTGTGCTGGTAGACAAAAGCGGAAGGCAGAAACCTTTAAGGAAGGTAAAACAATTACAAAAATTATGAATACGGTTGTAATCCCTTCCGCTCAAAAACAGGTTTATTATAGAAAGAGAGTTTTTTTCTGTCAAGTAAATTCGCTTTACAATAAAATAACTTTATTCCGCCGGATAATTTTAGTATAATTGTTCTAAACTTAGATATGGACAAAATAAAAGTTGCGGTAATTGGTATAGGTAAATTGGGTTCTATTCATGCACGGATATACTCCCAGATGAAAGGTGTGGACTTAATAGGGGTATGCGACATAGAAGAAAATAAAACAAAAAAAATTGCCCAAGACTTAAATACAAAATTTTATATTGACTATCATCAGATAAT
>JBFWKV010000116.1:0-4027 GCA_050252475.1 Candidatus Omnitrophota bacterium
CTCAAAAATTCTTGCTACCGCTTTAGGATTAAAAGCATCGGCACCCAAACCATAAACAGTCTCTGTGGGGAAACCAACCAGACCTCCTTTTTTGATTATCTCGGCTGCTTTTCTAATTTTCTCCAGTTTTATATTCTGAGGATTTACTTTGATAACCTTAGTCCTCATTTAACTTTTAGCTAATAGAATAATAGGAAATTTTTCCTCTTATACAATCAGAATGGCAGGAATACAGAAAGGAAAATCAAGGATTTATTTTTCCTTTTCCTCCAAATATTTCGCTAATTCTCGCCAGGTGGCCTTCCCCACTATACCGTCTACTTTAAGCCCTCTACTTCTCTGAAAATTCTTAATCGCTTCCTTTGTCTTTGGTCCCAACTTCCCATCCACAGGTCCTTCATAAAAACCTGCGCGACGCAATGCTTCCTGAATATTCCTTATTGAAGGACGGGGTAAAGATTGAACAGCTTCTAATTTTGCCCGCTGGGATAAAAGCTGTTTTTCCAGATTTCGCCGGATTTGCCTTTCTCTTTCCAATTGAGCCTCTAATTCTTCAACTTCTTTCTCGCTTTCTTTAACCTGTTGTTCAAGAATCCCTACTTGTGTGCGTAATCTCTGCAATTCTAAATCCGTCTGTTTAGAGGTAGTAGCACAACCAATTAATAAAAATCCGCTTATAATTATTGAGAATAGAAAAATAATATAATTTTTCAACTTTACCTCCTAGTTAAAATTATGATAGTATCAATTCTTTCTAAGATAGTAACAATTATCAATAATTTTTTATATAAGTCAAGGAAAATAAAATTCTGATTCAAGTTAAAAGTATAATCTTCATAAAATCGGCTAAGATAAATGAATAGATAATAATATCGCGCTTATAAATACACAATGTCTTCCGGAGAATAGAGGGAAAGAAAAAGAAGGATATAATCACGTAAGTGGCGGGTTAAAAGAAAATTGAGTTTTATATGCTCCCTGCCGTTTTCCCCCAATCTTTTGGCATAATCCGGACTATTCAACAATTGCTTTAAAGCAAAAGCAGCTCCCTCTACAGAATGGCATAAAAGTCCCGAGTATTTATGTTTAATCTGTAAGGTAATCCCGCCCACCGCAGAGGCTACCACTGGCTTTGCCTTCCATAACGCCTCTGCCACGGTCAAACCAAATCCTTCCCGCAGAGATTTCTGAATAATCACATCTGATGCCCTCTGGAGAGCATTGACAGTAATATCGGAATGCGGCAAAAGGAGGATGTGAACATCAGGGTCTTTCCCTGCCCTTTCCTTAACCTCCTCAAAAACTTTCATTCCCTCCGGGTCATCGGTCGCTAAACCCCCCGCTAAGATGAGTCTGCAATCGTTATATTTCTTTACCAGTTTATAAGCTTCTATGACTCCTACGGGATCTTTCAACCGGTCAAATCGGGAAATCTGGGTAATTATTGGCTTATCTCTGGGAATCTCATATTTTCTTAAAACAGAATCAATTACTTCCTGAGGCAATTCTTTATTTTTATCACTCAAAGGGTCAATGGAAGGAAAAATGAGAAACTGTCTTATAGGTAATGGCTGAGAGAAACCTGGTGCAGAGAAAACACAAGCATCGTATTTTACAATATATTTCTTCAAAAATTCCCATACTTTAAGATTGGGGGAAGAAACATCAATATGACAGCGCCAGATCCATTTATTATTTTTTCTTTTTTCTATAAGCGCAATGGGTTGAGGGTCATGGATAAATACAATATCACCATATATATTTACCTCACGAATATTCATCTGACTTGTTTTGAGAAATATCTCAAAATCTTTATCACTTAATTCTTCTTTTCCACCATGTAAGGCATTGTGAAATTTTTTGGTTATGCTGAAGAAATCCTCCCCGCCTTTTATTAAATCCCACCGGCTATCTATTCCCAATTCTCTTAAAAGTGGAATCATCCGGTTTAAAATTTCCGCCACTCCTCCACCTACAGAAGTAGAGTTTATATTCTGAATAACCTTTCCTTTAAGCTTCGTCGCTAAAAAACGAAGGTCATTTATTACTGACTCTCCCACAATAGGAATATAATCTTTTAACTCTGCCATAGCTACTTAATCCTGTTTTGTAAATATAAACTATATATGTTTTTCAATTATTCTAATTAAAGTCTTTCTTAATTCATCCAGAGTTCGGGTATAAGGGTCAAGCTGAGAAATTTCTTCTGCCAGTTTTTTATTTTCTAAAGAAGTAGCTATCCAGTAAGAAAAATCATTCTCCCCCTTCTCCAGACGTAAACGCGCCTCAAAAATATGAAAATATATAGAATCTATGGTAATCTTCTTTAGAATCTCCACAAATTCCTTCAGATCGGAGGCAACATAGGAAGTGGGGAAAATGAAACTTACAGATTTAACAAAGTGGAATTCTTCTCCTGCATTAGCAAATTTTAATTTTACCTGTGGTTTATCTTCAAGATAAGTCTCAATTACCTCTATTATTTTTTCTCTCAGATCGCGGATAGTAGTAAATTCCAACGTATCAATACACGCAAGTCTTTCCCCTAATTCATCCTCAGAAAGAAACTCGCGCACCCAGTAAGCAAAATCATTGGGAGGCTCGGGAGAAAGATAAAGATGCTGTTGCAGAAATCTGTGGGTATGATGATAGATAGATGAACCGGGAACTTTCTTAATTAATGCTAATAACTGCATAATATTTACCGCTTTGTAACCGGTAAGTTCTGTCAAATGTAGCCGGCTATAAAATCTAAAAGGGTTTTTTGCTTTTCTTAATTCTGCCATAAAATTCCCTTGAGAAATTCTTTAACTTCTTGAGAATTGTACAAAAAATATTCTGCGAAACTTTTTCTATGACACCCCACATAAACAGTTACTCCTCTTATTTCTTTGACTATCTGAAATGCATCCTCATCTGTTATGTCATCGCCAATATATATGGGAAAATATCCTTTACCTTCTTTAGCTATAATCCATTTTACCGCTTTCCCCTTATCCCAGTTAACCTTAGGTCTTATCTCCTTAATCATCTTCCCATCCTTTAAATCAAATTCTTTCTTCTCGTTTAAGCAATTAAAAATTTTTTCTATCTCCTTTTTTATAAGAGGAATTTTCCTTCTTTCTGCCAAACGATAGTGAATACTTATACTTAATCCTTTATCCTCAACCATTACCCCTTTAAACAAAGAAAGTTTTTCTTTAAGAACCTTTCTAAATTTTCGCAAAATTATCTTCTGTCTATCCCTCACCAGCCCTTTTAATCTTAAATTCCTCCCCTCTATTTCCAGGCCATGATTGCCTGCGTATGTTATCCCCTTTATCCCTACTTTCTTCTTTATATCCTTCAAAGCTCTACCACTGATAACGGCAAGTTTGAATCTTGGATTCTGTACTATTTTAAGAAGTAATCTTTTTACTTCAGAAGAAAGCCTTGCTTCCTCTGGAGTTTTTACAAGAGGAGTAATTGTCCCATCATAATCTAAGAAAATGAAAACATTCTTCCCCTTTATTTTTTTTCTTATCTGATCCGTATGATTAAAAAGATACTTCATTTTTGATGTTTGAATATCGTATAAAAACTCCCCTTCCCCAAAACAATTAGAAATACTCTCAAGAGAATATGCTCTATATTTACTCCTTAAATTCAAACTTTAAAAGCTCAGAAATCATCTTCCCCGCCCAACGATAGATGTTATTGCCTTCCACAACCTGACGCATTTTCAACATTCTTTTTTCTCGTTCTTCAGGGGATAAATTTATTGCGAAATGTATTTTGTCTGCAAAATCATCAATATCATAAGGGTTAATCAATATGCTATCTGTAAGTTCTCTTGCTGCACCGGTAAATTGACTCAGGAGTAGAACCCCATCAAGATCGGTTCTGGCAGAAACAAATTCCTTAGCAACCAGATTCATCCCATCATGCAATGAAGAAACAATGCAGAGGGTGCCCAGACGATAAAAAGCAAGCAATTCCGGATAACTTAAATGCCTTCTTACCAATACAATGGGGGACCAGTTCTCGG
>JBFWKV010000117.1:0-3882 GCA_050252475.1 Candidatus Omnitrophota bacterium
AAAGACAGGAAATCCAAAAGCATTACAACATCATTTAGGGCATTCAACTATTACTATGACTATGAGGTATTTAGCAACATTGACAGAAGAAGAAGCAGTAAGAATAGAAGCAGAAGTGGAGTTTTGAGAGAGATAAAATTATGGTAGAATATAAACAAATGGAAATAAAAGAACTAATCAAACCCTTTTGGTTAGTATTGGCAGTTTTAATAGCCACTTTTTCTATAAATTCTTTCTTGTTTTCTCAAGAAAAAACATCTTTTCCTGAAGAATTAACAGGAGAGCAATTATATCAAGAAGGATTGCAATTTTTTCAACAAGAGAAATATCAACAGGCCGTTCTATATTTTGAAGAAGCAATAAAAAGGAAACCAAATTTTGCAGAAGCACATTATCAACTTGGTCTTTGTTATATAAAACTTATAGACCCTGAAAATGCAAGAAGAAATCTTGCTATTGCTAAAATTTTATCAGAAGAAGATGCGGCCTTAAAGCAAAAAGTTATCTCTCTATTAGAACAATTACCTGAAGAGGTAGAAAAAGAAAGGGAAACACAGAATGAAATTAAAGCAGATATAAAGGACGAAAACATAACAAAACAAAAAGATATATTATCAAATTCTAATGAAATTACAAAAATATCTTTATCAAAAATTGATATGTATAAATCAGCACTTAAACAAAAAGTTACAATTGAAGAAAAACAAATATCGGTTCAATATGCAATAATATCAATTCTTAAGCAAGTTGGGGTTCCATATCAATGGGATAAATCTGCAGAGTTAGCAGACCCCGAGCGTCGCAGATGGGTCCAAGTACAAATTTATGATTTACCAGCAGAAGAAGCAATAACTAATATTCTTGTAAATGTTGGACTTTCGTATGAAATAGAAGATGCAGGGCTTTATCTCAAACGCAACTCAGAAGAAAATATAAAAACTATAATAAATGAACAGATACAGGAAGGAGATTGGGACAATTTATTTAAAAGAAGGTCTATAGGGATATATGTATCCTACGAACAGGTTACTGATAGCCCTTGGACTGATGTTAATAATAAAACCTGGAATGTAATTAAAACACAGTATTTCAAATTATATTTCCAACCATCAGCAGATCAAGTAAAGGTTAGAAATCTTGCAGAGCATATTGATAATATTTATTCTTTTCTTGAAGGGCGGTTAGGTGTAAAACGAATCCAACCTATAAAAGCATTCTTAATTCCTGGAGAAAGAGGACAATCAAGATGGAGTGGAGAAAACGATAAATATAATGCTATGCGCACGGGAGATAATGGTGATTTTTTATTTAATATTACCAGTTTTATGCATGAAGCTACACATATGTTTGATGCTCAATTTTTGGGCCATCCAGGAGGAGGCTGGTGGGCAGGTGAATATATGTGTCAATATTTCCAACAACGAATGGAACTTATGGGGAGAGGAGATGATTTTAAACAATACTATCAGGAACGTCTACGCGGAAAATCCCTACCGTCATGGTCATTTTTAAATAATCCTGGCGAGCCAATACAAGGATTAAAATGGAAAGATATTATCGATTTTGATGCTGCTATAACAATTCCATACTTTCTTGAAGAAAAATATGGGACAAAGAAATTAAATGAATTCTGGCGAGAATGTCTTCTTACTTATAAAACTCGTGGTGTCAGAGAAGATTTTGAACATACATTTCAAAAAGTATTCGGTAAACCAATTACAGAACTTGAAAACGAATGGCGCAAATTCTGGACCGCTCCTATTGAGAAAAACAATATATCGACATCAAATCTAATGGGAAAACCAGGTGAGTATGCTTTTGAAGTTGTCAAGGAATTAGCAAGCTCAAAATATCGGGGAAGAAAAACAGGAGCGACTGAAACTTTGAAAGCTGCAGAATATATTGCTAATCAATATTCTTTATTAGGGTTAAAGTATGCACCGGGAATGAATACCTATTTTCAGGAGTTTAGAGTTAAATATTCGGATATTATTGGACCAATTGAATTAGAGATAGTAAATCCACACAGAGTTTTCGAATATGGCAAAGATTTTGGGATTCTTACTGGGAATGATGGACAGTGGGTGCAAAGTAATGTTGTATTTGTCGGTTATGGTATCGTTTCAGGACCAAGAAATGATTATGCAGGTATAGATGTACGAGGGAAAATTGCTCTTGCATTCTCTAAAACACCAGATGGTATTCAAACTGGGAATAGAATATATTCTGCTGAAAAAGCTGGCGCCCTTGCCTTGTTTCTGATGGATTGCCCTGGAGAGGATGATTTAAAAGCATATGCAAGAAAAAATATAAATATCCGAAACAGTATAGTCGCAGTTCATATATCTAGTAAGGTTGCATCAGAAATACTCAATATCTCTTTATCTGATTTGGCTAATTTAAAAAAAGAAACAGATACTGGAAATATAATTCATAAAACGAGTAATAGAATTATTAAGGTTTGTGTAGGTACAAGTTATCCAATAGTTGCTTCTGCCAGAAATGTTATATCTTGCCTGCGGCCACAGTCTTGTGCTGAAAAGAACAAGTTTGTTTTAGTATGTGCTCACTATGACGGTCAAGGAGTAGATATAGGCCAATCCTACTACCCTAGCGCTAATGATAATGCTTCTGGTATTGGCGTACTTCTTGAAGTTGCTAAAAATTTAGCTAATGAGACAAGCCGATTAAAAATTCCGATTCTTTTTGCCTGTTGGGCAGGTGAAGAACAAGGAACATTGGGATCTGAATACTTTATTGAGAACTACAAAACACTAACAGATTCAATTATAGGTGTTATAAATATGGATATGGTTGGACAAGGTAATGGTACTGTTCTAATTCAGAATTATAACCAAGAAATACCTCTATTTAAATCTGTTGTGGAGACAATTTTAGATCTGGGATTCCAATACCATAGAATTCCAAGAGAACGACTTGGTTCTGATGCAAGAGTATTTCAATTACGCGAGATACCTACGGTGTTCCTGCTTCAAGGTGATAAGAACTGGCATACTTTATTAGACACACCAGAAAATGTAAATCTTGAAAATTTATCTGTAATTAGTACAGTTCTAACAGAAACATTGCTACGCGCCACTTTTCTCGAAAGCAGGTAATTTAAAATACCCAAAATACACATTTTGGGAACTAAATTATACTCATCTGATATTAAATACCCCCTGTTTTCTTATTATTTTCCATATAAAAAGTTCCCATTTCATAGTATAATGGGAATTAAACTCATAAAACAACTCTTCTGATGTTTAATACTTTTCCCGGTAAATATATATCTCAGTCAGAAAATGTAAAGGTAGATGTAGATTTTAAGAATTCGTCAAAGAATAGAACTGCTAAAATTTGACATTTTTAAAAGGATATTTTATAATTTTTGTAGTTAAAAATTTTATGGATAGTTGCTTCTTGTTTTTACAGGGAAAAATAGACATTAAAATGTGACAATTTATAGATGTGTGTGATAAAGTTAAAAGAAAAGTTGATTTGTTGAAAGTAAAGCCCATTCTGTTTTTAGCATCGTGCAAAGACAGAAAAGGGCTCGAATTATCGGGACGGGGTTCACTGAATACTTACAAAATAAGGAGGCATAATGTGGACAGAGATTAGTACTCTACCAGAATATAATTATTATGGAGTTTATAAAATACGTTTGTTTGATAAGAAAATGAATAAACCAGTAGTAATCCCGAGATTTCAAAATCAAGATTCCGATGGTATCTTGATGATAGGGCATACCAGCAATATAAGAAATAGAATTCAAACTTTTAGAAGGGCATATCAAAACGGAAGGGCTCCTCATTCAGAGGGTAGAACACTATTTCTTGTTAGAAAATTTTTCTATAATCAACAGTTTGATAACATATA
>JBFWKV010000118.1:0-3878 GCA_050252475.1 Candidatus Omnitrophota bacterium
GTTTTTTTATTAAACTGGGATAAATAACCTACTAAAAATCTACTTGCCCCGATGCAAAGCGATGCAGACTTTGTTAATTTTCTGGTCAAAAATTCTGCTTTTGAAGAAGGGAAAAATCCAAAATAGTATCTCGGATCTTCTCTTATCTCCCAGTCATCAAGATCAAAAATTAGTTTATTGCCGTTTAGCAAATGCAAAACCCATGGGGCAAAAGAATGATAATGGAAGCGGTTTAAAAAAAATATAGCATCTTTTTCTCTCTTTAGTCTTTTAAAGGCCTCAAAATTATATTTTAATTTATCCCTTATCCTTAATTTAAATTCCTCTTTACCCGATTTTGCTCCTAAATTATCAGCAAAAGATAGGACCTCTGTCTCTAATCCATATTTTCTTAACTCCTTAGAAAAGTTGTAGCAGCGGATTCTTGCTCCTGCTAAATTATAATCTTCTCGGGTAATAAAGATAATTTTCTTCATTGATTATACATGGAGATCAAAGTGGAGGTACTTACTTTCCAGTTATATTTACCCTCTGCTCTTTTTCTTGCCAGTTTCCCTAAGTTTATTCTCAGCTCTTCATCTTTAAGGAGTTTTAAAATACCCTCGGCTAAGGCATAAAAATTTCCTGGTTCTACTAAAATCCCCACCCCTCCCACCATCTTTCTCACCTCACCAACATTGCTGGCTACAATTGCTTTACCTGAAGCCATATACTCTACAATTTTCAAAGGACTTTTGCAGAGAGTTACTTTTGTTTCTTTGAATGGGGCGACACAGATATCACTAGCAGAGATATATTCGGGTATCTCATGATGAGGAACCGAACCCGTAAATATAACCTTATTCTCAATACCTAGCTCCTTCGTTAGCCTTCGGAGGCGTTTCTCCATAAATCCTTCACCTACTATCATAAAGTAAACCTGGGGATTTTTATGTAAAACAATATTTGCCGCTTTAATGAATAAGTCAATATACTGAGCACCGTGAAGTTGTCCCACATAAAGGACCAAAGGAGCATCTATATTGTATTTTATCCTTATTTTACCTCCATCTATATGGGGATTGAATTGATTTAAATCTGCTCCCACAGGAATAATTGAAATATTATCCTCCTTAACTCCAAAACTCATTGCCAATTTCTTCAAATGTTCACTTGAAACCGAAACTGTATCTGCAAGAAGGGGCAAAAATCTCTCCAAGATTTTAAATGAAAATCCAATAAATCTTGAATGAATTCCCTTTCCCGAAGATTCATACCAGATTTCTTCTTCCCAGTCATCCCAATCATAATGGAGGTGCTTCCCCATAAGATATGCGGAGATAACTGCAGGAATTGAAGCATAATGGTGACATTTCTGAAAATGGACTATTTCCGCCCAGCGGACTAAGTTAATTAATTTCAAGGTATTTTTTATAAAGCTCCTTGGAGAAGGGTATCGACTTAAAGGAATAACTTCATACCCATCCAGGTAGCGTTTATGCAATTTCTCTTTAAATGATAAAGGAAAATATACCAATTTGACCTCATTTCCCCTGCAAACCAACTCCTGAGCCAAACACTTAATCCTCCTTGTCCATGGTTCAACCGGAGAATAAATATCATGGGGATGAACCATTAAAATCCGCATCATTCTCCTCCCAGAAGAAATTTGCCTCTGATTTTTTTAAATACCCAGAAATAGGTGATATAAAATAAAATGTATATAAAGATAAAACCTAAAAGAATAAATTTAAATAAAGAATGATTCTTTAAAATTCTTCTTGTCCTTCTTTGAGGTAATTCTTGCAAGCGATTTATTTCTATTTTTAACCTTTCCAATTGCTTGGATAAAGGTTCTTTATAATGAATATCGAGGAATAATTCTTCTTTACCTTCTTTTATATTTGTCTCCATTACCTTTAATCCCAAATCACAGGCTAAATTTAATAATCTTTGTGCTCTTTCTTTTCTTTTACTGTAGTTGTTACCATCCGTCGTCTCCCAGAGATAATGCCAGTTTCTCTCTGGCAGAGTTCTTAGATTATACTTTGGGTAGTTCTCATAGACATCTGTTCCGGCAATGAGATGCAATGTATTTATTGATTTTATAGTATCAATATAAGCAGCATTTCTCCTAATAAAATTATATGTTTCTTTAAATTCTTCCTCTCCTTCTCCGGGGAATCCAACCATAATAAATACTTCCACCTCCATACCTGCTCTTTTAGCCTGTCTTATATTATCCTGTGCAATTCTGGAGACGTAAAACTTTCTCATATTACGCAAAACTTTATCTGCCCCACTTTCCACACCAATTTGAATCCTGTAGCAGCCAGCTTCAAACATCTTTCTAAATAATTCGTAATCCATCTCTTTGCGGGGAGTAATTTGCCCCGACCATCTTAGTCTGAATTTTCTTTTAATAATCTCTTCACAAACAGTATTAAGGTGCTTTATATCTCCATTCATTATATTGTCCCTTATGGTAAATTCTTTTACACCGTAATGGCTTAAAAGAAACTCTAATTCTTTTATTATGTTCTCAGGACTCCTTATACGAAAAATACCTTCAAGGCGATAATTTTTACAGAAAGCACATCTACCAATGCAACCCCTTGACCATTCCACAAGAACAGATTTTCCTCCATTATACTGAGATAGATCAAATCCTTCATATCTGGGAAAGGGGATATTTTCAAGATCGATGTAGGGGCGGGGTTCATATTGCCACTTTCCGTTTATCTTAAAGGCAATCCCTTCCAATCTATCTTTTTTGAGAATACCTTTTTCCTTTTGCACAATTTCATAAAGGGTCTCCTCTCCCTCTCCCACTACAAAATAATCTATATAGCCTGGAATATTCTCCTCAAAGAAATCTCTTTGTTCCTCTGTGGAACAGGCAGGTCCTCCTAAGATAATTTTCTTCTGTGGGGCAATATTTTTAATTCTCTTTATTACCTCTATGGTCAATCTCTCCTTAGGGTCAACTACGGAGAAACCAATTAGACCTGTATCTATGGATAATATTTTTTCTACTGCATAGTCAATCTGCTCTTTAAAGATTTCACAGATCAAAGGAAAAGTTTTTTCATTACTCCAGAAATTTTTATTTTCTACATGCCAGAGCATTTTGTAAGAACTTTCAACCGTATTATAGAAATGGATGTTGAAATCATACACTATTGAGTTGAGACCTTTATGTCTCATATATGAATTTAAATATCCTAAGCCCAAAGGAGGATTTTCTACTCCCCAGGGAGGAAAAGTGACTAGAAGAATATCTACTCTTTTTTTTTCGGCAGTTCTTTGCTCTATAGCCAAACTCTTAATTTCTTCTTTATTATTTTCTACATCTTGGAATTCATCGTATAAATTAACTGTCCCTACAGAGAAAAACAATTTATCTGCAACAGATAAAATTGTCTTTACTCGTTTTTTTCTCATTTCATAGTTATTGCCATCTTCACTATACCAAGAAAAATAGCCATCTATACCAGAATAGATAATTTTATATTTTTCTAAATTACGCTGTAGATACGAACCCAAAGTAATAAGACAGGGCGCCAGACTGGATATTCCATCTAGATATCTTCTGCATTCTTTTAACCTCTTAACGGTCTCACTAAATTCCTCTTCTCCTTCTCCGGGGAATCCTACAACGATATTTATATACACCCGAATACCAGCTTTCTTAGTACATCTTATTATTCTTTTAATTTCATCATATGTATAAGGCTTATTCATAAGTTGCAATACCTTATTGGAAAAACTTTCAACTCCATAAGTAATCGAGTTGAAGCCAGCCTTCTTCATCTTATATAATAAATCTTGATTCATCCCCTTCCTTATGGCTCCTTGTCCCATTAAATTAATATGAATTTTCTCCTGTATAATAAGGT
>JBFWKV010000119.1:0-3852 GCA_050252475.1 Candidatus Omnitrophota bacterium
TTTCAGAGAGTGCTTTTTTAAGGTAAAAAAATTCGGGGGGAACGAGAGTAATAATTTCACTTATATTTTTTGATTTTAATATTTTTTGATATAGATTTTTTAATTCACCATTTCCAAAAATCTGCAATAGTTTTTTTATCTCCTTCTCTTCTCTACCTTTAATTTTATATTTTCTCAGGGTTTTTTTAATTAATTTCTCTTGTTTATATTGGGGGATTTCTTCCCAGGCAGGAAATCCCGGTTTTTTGGGTCCCATAAGATTTATAAGAGCATTTAAGACTTTAATAAATCTCATTTCTTCATCTTTAGGTAGATAGGCTCTATACTTCTTATGTTTATATAGCTTTAACAGGATTTTTGTCCTTCCCAGTTCATTCAATGTCTCCCAGTTATATTCACGCAAATTTTCAGACAGGATTTCTTTATCGATGAGTTTTTCTATCAATTCTTTTTCGGGGAATTTTCCCATGTCAACATTTGTGATAAAAAACAGGAATATCCGTAACAATTCTCGAGAGGTTAATACATGATTAGTTTTCAGGTTGTATTCTAAGATTTTCTCTATAATTTCTTCTCTTTGAGTTAATTTATCTTGGGTTAGAAATTCTTTTTTCCATAACATAATCCTATCGCGTAAACCCAATAATTCAAGAGATGAGAATGTAGGTGATTCCCCATAATTTCCTGAAAACCACACAAGAAGTGGTCCCAATAGCCATGACCAGATGAAAACTGGCCATCCGTAAAAGATAAGAGAAAAATCAGCTAATCCTGTAGTTACGGGAATTATTGCAAAGATTAAAGATAAGAACGGTGCTGCAATAAGTTTTATGTAAATTTCAAGAAGCGAAGCTTTCTTGCCAACAAATTTTTCTACAAAAGGAGTAGTAACCCATGGAATGGTCGTGTGAGGATTTAATATAATGAACCAGATTTTAGAGATGACAATGGAGGGAACATAAACTATATTAAGAATAAGAATAGAACTGGAATAGATGGTTTCTGTTAATCCTCTTTTTATAAGATCCAGGACTATTCTCTGATAAGGTATGGTTTCTAAAAATAAGATAAGGATAAAGAAGAAACCTGACCAGTATGGAATAAACTGAAAAGCAAGCCAAAAGAGCCATCTTGCCGAATGGATGTTTTCTAACCAATTTGTCAAAAATGGTGTATATAACCACATGAAGAAGCCGAGGGTTGCGAATAGGAGAAGATTTCCTAAACGATTAAACAGACCAGGATAAAAAGAAAATATCGATTTTATCACATAAATAATTAGAGAGCGGGAAAGATATAATCCGAGAAGTAAAGTGTTAAACTTTCCCCATCTCCCAGGTAAAATGTTATTGCCAAATTTATTGATATAGAAAGCAAAAAGCAGGATTAAGATAAAAATCAGGAAATTTTTCTTTTTTTTCTCAAACAAGATTAAACGTTCAATAAGCGGTACAACGATTTTAGGAAGACCAATTATAATAAATAAAATAGACCAGAATATTGCCCAGGCAACTGCTGGTGATTTTATGGTGAGAGTTCCCGGTATAATTAGAGAGATAGTTCCTACAAAAATTAACCAGATACCGTAATAGAGAGGAGTAAAAGCCAGACGTTTTATGAGCCAGATGCGTAATGTTTTTGCTAAATAGGAGGGGGTTTCTGTCTTTTCTTTAAGGTATTTTATTCTAATATATATATGATGCAACCAAAATTTAAAATCAGAAAATTTAATTCTCAAGAGAGTACTTATCATTCTGATTAAATCAATAAAAACTCCAAAATAGGTTTCGTATTCTAACAGAATAAGATCCCCTCCCAGCCAACCTTCAAGCCGTTTCAGGAAAGAGAAATAGTTGGGAGGAATGTTTTCAATAAGATTTTTGCTTTTAAGGTAAGGATAAGAGTAAACCAGAGCTGTTTTAAGATGCATTGCTTCCCAGTGGTCATGGGTTCTTGCCAGGGGAGGTATTGCTTCCTTAAATAGGATATTTTTGACATAAACATCAATCCATTTCGTCATCTTCCCATAAGCAGAGGATTCTCTATATAGAGAAAAAATTGCCCTTCCGGTGAAACGGTACATCTGTTGTGCCCAGGAATGAAAACGGGAAAACATGGACTCTCCTTGATTAGCAAAACAAATTTCTGGCTGAAGCATTAAATATGGATCTTCTTCATGGATGTTAGATATGAGTTTGCTGTTTAAATAGGGGAGTGTATGAGGTTGAAATTCAGCATCGGAATCGGTCTGATTTACTATTTTTATACCACAGTCCGCAGGAATGAAATTACCCTCTTTGTCTTTAAGTAGTTCTCCATCCTTGAATCTGAGATACATGCCATACGGTAATCGCTCACCATCATTCAATACAATTTCTCCACATTGATTAAATTGATAATCTCCCTTTTTTGCCAGAAAATCTTCTTTGATTAAATTTCCATCTTTGACTAAAATATTATCTGCTTTAATAACCAAATCATCTTTAGACTCTTTTTGCCAGAGATAAGTATCTCCTACCGTATATGAACCTAATGGATAGACAGCATGGTCTCCGTTTAGAGGGTTAATTACGATTGCATTTAATTTTTCGTCAAAATAAACATAATCTTTTAAAGAAATAATCTTCCTTAAACGGATATTATTCTCTCTATCTTTATACCATCCTCCCGCTTCTGCTAGAAAAGCAGTCCTTTTTAAAGAGTATTTTTCATAATCAACGGAAATTTCTTCCTTGTTCAGTTCTTTCACTTTCTCTTTTCCTGCTATCAATAGGGGTCTTGTGAATTTTTTTTCAAACAAATCCCCTATATACCAGATATTGCCTTCATCATCCGAATAAAATCCATCCTTTTCATTTACCACAAAGCCAGATTCTGTAATTTTTATTTTGTTAATCCACGGATTAGCGATATAAATATATTTATCCTTATTTACTCTAACTTTTTCGTTTGTTGCGGTATAACGAACAAAAAAGTCTTCTCCTTTTTCTTTATACATAAGATAGGTAGTACCGTTTTCAGTGTAGGTGGTTGTATCTTTAACATTTTCTTTTTGTTCAACCAATTTTCCTTCAAATACAAGATTTCCTTCCTCATCTAACATAAAACCAGCATCTTCTTTGACTAGATATCCCCCTACGACTCTTTCTTTAAATCTTATTAAGGGGTCTTCTATATGGTATTCTTTTTCTATCCCTTTTTTGCCGATATGTAGTTTATAAATGTCTCCTACTATTCCTTTCCTCATGAATTCTTCTGCTTGAGAAAAAGAAATAATTTTTTCCTCCACAAGATTCTTTATGCTTGGCCAAGAAATATTAAGCAGAGGGTCAAAAGCCAGGCGCCTATAGTCAATCCCTTTGATAAATTTTTTATCTACAGTTATGTCTTTCTTGACAGGCGTGAATTTTTTATCTTCCAGTTTATACAGGTCATAGGAAAAGTATGCTTTATATTCTCCCGCTCTTGCCCATACTTTGCCTTCTATGGGATCAATGAGATTGCCTGCCGAGTCAAGAATTAGTTTTTTACCATCACTCAGTTCAACAATTTGTACAAATATAACAGTATAATTCTTGTCTTTGAAATCAGTATTTTCAGAATCTACAAGTTTAATCTTTCCTTCCGAATTTATTTTCCACTGTTTAGCGTTGAAGAGGAGTTTTCCATCAGGAGAAAAAATGGCTCCTTGCGATAGGAGGTAATATTTTTCAGGCGCTGTTTTATCCATGAGATAACCTTGGGATAAAAATTTTATATCCTCATATTTCTCCTCGTGGGGATGGAATTTCTTGAGACTTATCTTTTCCTTGAGGAAGAGATTTCTTTGATAATGGATAAAATATTGGAGTT
>JBFWKV010000120.1:0-3863 GCA_050252475.1 Candidatus Omnitrophota bacterium
AGGGTAGGAGGAGGGATTAACCATCGTATGGATTTGTGTAGTGGGATATTAATCAAAGATAATCACCTTAAAGAGATTAGACATCGGAAGTTAAGCGTTAAAGATTTAGTTGTCGCGGTAAGAAAAAAGGTTCCCCGGAATATGGAGATAGAAATAGAGGTAAAAAACATAAGCGAATTTAAAGAAATTCTTCAGGCAGAACCCGATGTAATTATGCTTGATAATATGGGGCTCAAAGATATTAAAGAAGCAGTTAAAATAAGGAATAAATTTTCCGATCCTAAAAAAACACAATTAGAGATATCAGGCGGAATCAATTTAAATAATGTGCGGGATTTTGCTTCTACGGGTGTAGAGAGAATATCGGTAGGAGCGCTTACCCATTCTTATCCCTCCTTGGACTTCTCTCTCAACATCCTTTAGGAATCTCCTTAGCCTTGTTGTTAACCTAATGAGTTGACAAAGGTATTGACAGGGTGGAGGGGGATAGATATAATAAAAAGAAATGGAAACCAATTGTCAAGAATATGTAAATCTTCGAATTAATTCGCCCATCTGTAAATTTACCGGATTTTTGGATGTTAATCCCCGTCGATATAAAGAATTTGTGAAAGAGAGAATAGCCTGCTAAAGATAATTAGCCAGAATAAAAAGACCTCCTATGAAAATCCGTTTAACCTACAGGGTTAACCTACGCGTGGAATATGGAAAGGTTTAAGTTAGTAAGTAGTTATAAACCATGTGGAGACCAGCCACAGGCAATAGAGCAGTTGACTCGCAATTTGTTAAAAGGGGAAAAATTTCAGACTCTTCTGGGAGTTACAGGTAGTGGAAAAACTTTTACAATAGCCAATGTAATTGCTAATATTAATAAACCGACCTTAGTTATCTCTCATAATAAAACCCTTGCTGCCCAATTGTATCGCGAATTTAGAGAATTCTTTCCATATAATGCGGTAGAATATTTTGTAAGTTACTATGATTACTATCAACCTGAAGCTTATATTCCTCAGACCGACACTTATATTGAGAAAGACGCTTCAATAAATGAAGAGCTGGATAAATTGAGATTATCCACCACCACCTCACTTATGTCGCGCCGGGATGTGATTGTGGTTGCCTCCGTATCCTGTATATACAATTTAGGCTCTCCTGAGGAATACGAGGAAATGCTTCTTTTCCTGGAGAAGAATAAGAAAATCAGTAGAGAAGAAATTATCCGCCATCTGGTAAATATGCTTTATGAACGTAACGATACCGCTTTTACCCGTGGTAAATTTCGTGTTCGAGGAGATACTATAGAAATTTTTCCTGTCTATGAAGATACTGCTTTAAGAGTGGAACTCTGGGAAGATGAGATTACGAAAATAAAACAATTTAATCCTTTAACGGGTGATACGATTACTGAGCTGGAGAAGATTGGAATTTATCCCGCAAAACATTTTGTTACTTCTCAAAGTAGGATAGAAAAAGCAATTGTTTCTATTGAGGCAGAATTGGAAAGCCGTCTTCGCGAATTGCGTTCTCAGAATAAATTATTAGAAGCAGCGCGTTTGGAGTCACGCACGAAATACGATATAGAAATGCTCAGAGAGATGGGATACTGCCACGGCATTGAAAACTATTCCCGCCACCTTTCGGGAAGACCACCGGGGAGTAGACCTAATTGTCTTATTGATTATTTCCCCGAGGATTTTTTAGTAATTATTGATGAGTCACATGTGACCATACCCCAGCTTCGCGGTATGTATGCAGGAGATCGCTCACGAAAAGAGACCCTTGTAGAATATGGCTTTAGACTTCCATCCTGTCTGGATAATCGTCCTTTAAGATATGAGGAGTTTGAAGCTTTAGTAAAGCAGGTTATTTTTGTATCAGCCACCCCTGATGAATATGAGATTGAAAAGAGTCGAGGGATAGTTGTCGAGCAGTTAATTCGCCCCACCGGTCTGGTGGATCCGGAGATAGAAATAAGGCCTACCTCTGGTCAGATTGATGATTTGATAAAAGAAATTCGTATGAGAACGAAACATAAGGAAAGGGTTTTGGTTACTACCTTAACAAAAAGAATGGCTGAAGATTTGGCGGGATATTTAGAGGAGATGGGTTTAAAGGTTAAGTATTTACATTCGGAAATAGAACCCCTTGAGCGAGTAAAAATATTGAGAGACTTAAGGAAAGGGGAATTTGATTGTCTTGTGGGAATAAATCTTCTTCGGGAAGGTCTTGATTTACCGGAGGTTTCGCTGGTAGCAATTCTTGATGCGGATAAAGAAGGTTTTCTGCGCAGTGAGGTATCTTTAATTCAGGTAGCAGGTCGTGCTGCTCGTAATATTAATGGTAAGGTAATAATGTATGCGGACAGTATTACTGATGCTATGAGAAAGACAGTTGAAGAAACTGAAAGAAGAAGAAAAGTACAGTTAGAATACAATCGTAAACATAATATTACCCCACATTCCATCAAGAAAGCAGTTAAAGATTATATTGAGATAGTTGAAGAAACAAAAGAATTTGTAAGAAAGTTAACCGGTGTTTCTGAAGAAAGGGCAGAAATAGAGGAAGTTATAGCTCAGTTAGAAAAAGAGATGGAGTTGGCTGCCAGAAATTTATATTTTGAACGGGCTGCTATTATCAGAGATCAGATCAAAGAATTAAGAGAAGTTGCAAAAAGAAAAGGTTAATCTTAAATAATGTCCCTCAAAGTAAGTATTGTTATCCCTGGTTATAATTGTTCTAAGACAATTCAAGAAACAATTCAAGCCTGTTTGGAGCAAAATTATCCCAAAGAATTGATGGAGATTATATTTGTTGATGATGGTTCTGTAGACAATACACGGGAACTGGTGAATAAATTTCCTGTGCGGTATTTTTATCAGAGTAACTCCGGTCCGGCAAAAGCAAGAAACAGAGGATGGAGAGAGGCAAAAGGTGAGATTATTTTTTTTACCGATAGTGATTGCATTCCAGAGAAAAACTGGATAAATGCAATAATAAGAAATTTTAATTCCCGAGACATAGGTGGAGTTGGTGGGTCATATGGTATAAAAAATGATAGAAGTTCTCTTGCTCGCTGTATCCATTCTGAGATTCTCTTTAGACATAGAAGGATGCCGAGAGAAGTAAAGGCACTTGGTTCTTATAATTTGGCTATTCCTAAAAGGATACTTGAAGAGATAAATGGATTTAATGAAGCTTATAAGACATCCAGCGGAGAGGATAACGACCTGTGTTATCGTTTGCTTAAAAGAGGTTTTAAATTAATCTTTGAACCCCAGGCTATAGTCTATCACTACTATCCGGAAAAACTTTTCTCTTATTTAAAACACCAATTCTGGCATGGTTTCTGGAGGGTAAAGCTTTATCATGACTATCCACATATGGTGCGGGGAGATAATTACAGTGGTATTTTAGATTATCTTCCTCCGTTTCTTGTTAACTTTTTTCCTTTGTTTATCTTTTTTATGCTTATAGAATCAATTCGCATAATTATTATGTTGTGTTATAATAAAAATAGTCCTCCTCAGCTTTTTTGGTTAGTTCCTTTAAGAGGCCTCTGGAGGGGGGTTGGGCTATTCCTGGGGCTGATTAAATTTTTTATGATAAAAGAAGAATAAATTATGAAAAAAGAAATTCTGGTAATTGTTCCTGCCTATAACGAAGAAGGTTCAATAAGCGGGGTAATCAGGGAAATAAAAGAATCATTACCCGAATCTGAAATTTTAGTAGTTGATGATGGTTCTTCAGACAAAACCGCAGAGCTGGCTAAAAAAGAAGCAGATTTTTGTATTACCCTTCCTTTCCATCTCGGTTTAGGTTCTGCACTACAAACCGGATATATCTTTGCTCAAGAAAAAGGATAC
>JBFWKV010000121.1:0-3809 GCA_050252475.1 Candidatus Omnitrophota bacterium
TGGGGATCTTATGAAAGATATATAAATCATTGAGTTGAGCAGGAAAGAAGCTTTTAGACTACTCAGTTATGATCCTCATTTAAGTACTACTAAAAATAAGAATTTATTAGATGCCCTAAAAACGAGATTTCCCAATTTAGAATTGATTTCTGTAGGTTGAGGATAATATGCGCATAACTACCGGAGTCCTTAAGGGTAAAAAAATAATTCCTCCCCGTTTTAAAAAATTGCGTTTGACGGGGGAAAAAGTGCGAAAAGCAATTTTTGATGTTTTAGGCGAGCATGTTAAAAAAGCGGTGGTTCTGGAACTATTTGCAGGTTCCGGAGCTTTGGGATTAGAGGCAATTTCGAGGGGAGCAGAGAGCGTGGTATTTGTGGATAATAAGAAAGAGTGTATTGAGGCAATTAAAAACAACATTCCTTCTGAGTTTAGAACAAAGACTAAAATTATTCAGAGAGATTGTTTTGAAGCCATAGATGGTCTTGTTCGTTGTGGAGAGAATTTTGATTTAATTATTCTTGACCCTCCTTATAAAAAAGGTTTAGTTAGTTTAATCTTGAAAAAAATATCAGAAAATAGTATATTATTAAAGCCTAAAGCAATAATTGTTGTGGAACATCATAGAGACGAAAAGTTAGAATTAGAGGTGGTAAGAGAACTGCTTCTGTTGAAACAGAAGAGGTATGGTGAGACAGTAGTTTCATTTCTGGGACTTTATCAAAGATGAAAAATATAGCGGTATATCCAGGAACTTTTGATCCCATTACCTACGGTCACCTCGACATAATTAAACGGGCTATTAATTTATTTGACAAAGTAATTATAGCAGTAGCAAAGAACCCCGCTAAAGAGACGCTTTTTACCTGGCAAGAGAGAGTAAATCTGGTAAAAAAAGCGGTGGAGGATATAGAGAGGGTGGAAGTTGAGCCTTTTAGCGGGTTAGTGGTGGATTATTTGAAGAAAAAGAAAGCAAAAATTATCATTCGTGGTCTAAGGATGATTTCAGATTTTGAATATGAATTTCAGATGGCGCTAACCAATAGAAAAATTTCTTCTTCTGTGGAAACAATTTTTATGATGCCTAACGAAGCGTATTCTTATTTATCTTCTAAATTAATAAAAGAAGCTGGAGCCTTAGGGGCAGACCTTTCTTCTTTTGTTCCTTCTTTTGTGGAGCAAGCATTACGGAAAAAAACTTTAGGTAAATGTAATGGCTGATATATTGTCATTATTAAGAGAAAAAGCGAAGCAGGAGCCCAAAAAAATTATTCTTCCTGAGGGAGAAGATGAGAGAATTCAGGAGGCGGTGCGTTTTATTGTCCGAGAGAGAATTGCCAATATATGTATTTTTGACAAAAGTGGTAAGTTAAACAAATTATTTGAGAAAGAGCTTGAATCAGATTATCTAAGAATTGTTGATCTGAAAGATGAATCCTTAATTAAGAAGTACGCCTGTTTATATTATGAACGGCGTAAAACAAAAGGGATAAATTTGAATGTGGCAAGGAGAATTATTGAAGAAAATCCTGTATTTATTGCAGGTTTAATGGTAGGCGCGCGGGAGGCGGATGGTTTTGTTGCAGGAGCAAGTTTATCTACTTCCGATGTTGCACGTGCTGCTCTTCATTGTATAGATAGAAAAGAGGGGATTTCTACGGTGATGGGGATCTTCATTATGATAGTTCCCAATTGTTCCTATGGAGAAAATGGTCTTTTTGTTTTTGCTGATTGTGCGGTAGTCCCTGAACCTGATGCAGAACAACTTGCTGAGATTGCTATTGTTACTGCAGATTTCACAAATGATATTTTGAAAATAGTTCCCAAAGTTGCTCTCTTAAGTTATTCTACCAAAGGTTCAAGCAAGGGGAAAAATATAGAGAAAGTAGTAAATGCTTTAGAAATAGTTAGAAGAAAACGCCCCGATTTATTAATTGATGGTGAGTTACAGGTAGATGCTGCGATTGTACCGGAAGTAGCAAAGATAAAATTTCCTGATAGTCCCGTAGCAGGCTATGCTAATGTTTTAATCTTTCCCAACCTTGAAGCAGGCAATTGTGGTTATAAACTTGTCCAGAGAATGGCAAAGGCGAGAGCAGTTGGTCCTATCTTTCTGGGGTTAAAAAGTCCTGCCAGCGACCTTTCGCGGGGTTGTAATGTAGATGATGTTATAGATGCAGTGGCAGTTATTGCGGTATGTGCTCAAAATAAATCGCAACTTGCTAAAAATTAAGTCAATCAACCGGCAAAAAACATAAATTAATGAATATGTTAATCCTCGTAATTAATGCAGGTAGCTCTTCTATCAAATATTCATTGTTCCAGATGCCTGATGAGCATTGTATTCTGAGAGGTATTTTAGAAAGGATAGGAGAGAAGTACTCTTTTATAAAACATCGACTGGGTGAAAAAGATGTATTTAAGAGAAGATTAAAAATTTCTCATCATCGTGAAGGAATAAATTTCATTTTTTCTTTGCTCGTAGACAAAAGAAGGGGAGTAATTAGAGATTTGCAGGAAATTTCTTGCGTTGGACACCGTGTTGTTCATGGAGGAGAGATATTTAGACAACCCTGTATTATTGACCGGAAGAGATTGCTTAAGATTAAAGAATACAGTATACTTGCCCCCTTGCACAATCCTCCTGCAGTAATGGTTATTGAGGAGTGTTTTAAACATTTAGAAGATATTCCTCAGGTAGCGGTTTTTGATACTGCTTTTCACTCCACTATGCCCAAACAGGCCTTTTTTTATGGTTTACCTTATAGTCTGTATGAGAAATATGGAATAAGAAGATATGGATTTCACGGGACGAGTCATCAATATGTAGCCGAGGAAGCAGCAAGGATACTTAAGAAGCCTTTGGAAAAGTTAAAAATAATTACCTGCCATTTAGGCAATGGATGTAGTATAACTGCGATTAAAGGGGGAAAGTCTATTGATACAAGTATGGGATTTACTCCTTTAGAGGGTTTAGTTATGGGGACGCGTCCAGGGGATTTTGACCCTTCAATAATTCTTTTTTTATTGAAGAGAGGATTTACTCCCGAAAAAATAGAAGAGCTACTCAATAAAAAAAGTGGGTTACTTGGTTTATCGGGTGTAAGTAATGATATGAGGGATATAAATGAGGCGATAAAGGAAAATAATCCCAGGGCAAAATTAGCCAGAGATGTTTTTGTCTATCGCGTGCAGAAGTATATTGGGGCATACACAGGAATTTTAGGAGGGTTAGATGCTCTTGTTTTTACCGCGGGTATAGGAGAAAATCAAAAAGGAATTCGAAAAAGAATCTGTGAAGGTTTAGAATTTATACTTAAAAAAACAAAAGCCCGTGTTTTAGTTATCCATACCGATGAAGAACAGCTTATTGCCCGAAAATCTTATTTATTATTAAAAAATAATGAGGATAAAAGTAAGTAGTATCCCTTATGAGGGGGAGGATTGTGCGGAGATATATTTTCCCCAGACTTTGGATTTAGATAGATTTGATATAAAGGTAAATAAACCTTTTGAGGTGGTTTATCATATATATAAAGAAGAGGAAGAACTATTTGTAAAGGCGAAGGTGAAAGTGTATTTGGAGACTATCTGTGCAAGATGTTTGGAGGTTTCGGAACTAATTCTTGAGAAAGAGTATAATTTTGTATATAAAGTTAAGAATACTGACATAATTGATACCACCAGTGATATTAGACAGGAAATTATTCTTGATTTTCCTTTAAAACCGTTGTGTAAAATTGATTGTTTAGGTCTTTGTCCACGCTGCGGGGGTAATCTCAATAGAAATGAATGCAAGTGTAAGCAAGTT
>JBFWKV010000122.1:0-3789 GCA_050252475.1 Candidatus Omnitrophota bacterium
TATCCATCATCATCTATGTTACCGATTATTGTTTCTCCGATGGCGTATTCATCATCGGTAATATCGTTAAGACGAAGCTGATGGAGGAGTTCTTCGTGGAGGGTGGGAGAACTGGTAACGAGGCTTTCCCGGTAGGCACGTTTCTTCTCTAATTCTTTAACATTTGGGTCTCTTTCTCCCGCAAAATAGTCTGACCAGTCCTCTTCCACTTCTTCCTGGGTAGAAGGACCTTCTTTATTCTTTTCTTCAATTTCTATCAGGGGGTTTTCCTGGAATTCCTGTTCAAGAAGCTCTTTTAACTCAGGGAGGGTAAGTTCAAGAATATGGATTGCCTTAACCATCTGAGGGGATAGTTTTAGCTTTTGAATAATTTCCTGTCTTAAAATCGGTCCTTCTACCATTTTATTATCCTTCTGGTTTTATAAAAATTTTAACAAAATAAAGAAGGGAATGCAATGAAAAGTGTGAAGGGAAAGACGTAAACCGTAATTCGTAAATCGTAATTGGTAATTGGTAATTCGTAATTCGTAATTGGTAATTCGTAATTAAAAGCGAAAAGTTTAAAGTGAAAAACGAAAAACGGAAAACCGTAATCCGTAAACCGTAAAGCGTAATTCGTAAGTGAAAAGCGAAAAACTTAAAGCGCAAAGCGTAAAACTAAAAGCGGAAAACTTAAAAGGGGAAAAATTAGGGTTGGGGAGAAGAGTGCTTTTCCAGATAGTAGCGCACTAATTTATCAATTATCTCCTTTTCTTTTTCTCCCACATCAATAAATTCAATTCCTGTCTCATAGGCAAGGTTTTTAGAAAGTTCCCTTGACCAGCATACTTTTCCTCTTAGAATAAGCGGCTTTCGTTCCAGGGGAAGTTTAATTTTTAAAGTAAGATTTGTACCCGAAGGAAGGATTTTTTCGGTGGCTAAACTAATTCCGCCCAGACTTATGTTCTTGATAAAGCTCATTTTCAGGGAGGGGTCATTTTCAAGGTGGTAATGAATAATAAAATGACCGCTGATGCGGGTTTTTTCCTTCTTTCGGGACCGCTGTAGGGCATATATTGTGCCTCCAAAAACATCATAAATTATTTACAGGGAGAAAAGCAAGCAAAAAATTAGTCTGAGTTGGTATTCTAACCTTTAAGGTAAACAACTTTATTCCTTGACATAAACCGATATATAACTTAAAATCTTCTCAAGCTGATTTAGTTTACTGATAAAGGGATAAAGGAGAGCGAATGACCAGGTTGAAGGAGGAATGATGAAAAAGATAGAGGATAAACTGGAATTGCTTATCTGGTGTATAATTTTCGGAGGGGTGATTTTTCTTAATCTTTCACCGCAGTTGATAAGTTTAGAGCGGATTTATCTTTTGGCTATTCTTTCTGCGGTCTTATTTTTCTTTTTCTCTGAGCACCTTATTCCCAGAGATATTTCTTATTTAAAGAGAAATGTTTTGCGCTTTTTTATCTTTTGCGGATATCTTTTGCTTATTTTAGCCATCCTTATTTCCCAGAAAAGTAATTTATGGGTTTTCTATTTCTTTCCTTTGTTGCTTGTTTTTTCTCTCTCCATTACTTTCGTTACCAACCCCCGAATACTCGTACTTATTCTCATAATGATTTCACTCTTTCTCTTGGGTGAGGCTTACTGGGAATCAAGGGTTCCTGTGGATAACCTGAGGCGGATTGAGTTTCCTGTTCCTTTTCTGCGCATTTTCATTCTTTCGCTTTTAGCAATCTTTGGCTATTATCTTTATCGCAATCAACTTGCCATGAGAAAAGAATTGGAGGTCTATAATCAGAATCTAAAAGCGCTGAATGAGGAACTTCAGAAAAAAACAGAGGAGCTAAAAACCGCAAATAAACGCCTTCAGGAACTTTCGGAAGCAAAATCGGTTTTTGTTGCCACGGTCTCGCACGAATTACGCACCCCCCTTACCGCTATACTTAATTCCCTCAAATTGATTGGTTATGAAACAGAAAGTAACGATAAGGTTAAAGAATATATGGAGATTATCAAGAAGAATATAGAAAGGCAGTCCATAATGATTGATAACCTCCTCGATACTGCACGCATTGAGCGAGGAACTCTTGAGATGAAACGCACACGTTTTGAGTTGAATAAGTTGCTTTCTGAAGTAGTAGATACTTTCCGTCCTCAGGCAACTGCCAAGAAGTTGGTCTTTGATTTCTTTCCTCTGGAAGGAGAATCTTTTATCTGGGGAGAGGAGGAACAGTTGCGCAGGGTTTTTATCAATTTAGTGGATAATGCTATAAAATTTACACCTGAGGGAGGTCAGGTTGAGGTTAGGGTAATTCGGGAGGAAGAAAATTTAAAGGTAGTGGTGGCAGATACAGGTTGTGGAATACCCAAAGAAGAACAGGAGAAAATTTTTGAACCATTTGTACAGGCATTACAGGAAAATCGCTTTTCCCGAAGAGGTATAGGACTGGGGTTAACCATTGTAAAGGAGATTGTTAACCGACACCAAGGAAGAGTCTGGGTGGAATCTGAAGTGGGTAAGGGAAGCAAGTTTTATGTTTTATTACCCATAGATTTAAGAAAGAATAAAAGATAAAATGGGTAAGAGAATTTTACTTATTGAAGACGAAGAGGATATTCGCAAAACCTTAGAGGGGATATTGAAGGAGGAAGGTTTTGTTGTGGATTTTGCCAGCGATGGTTTGGCAGGAATGCAGAAACTGGAAAAAGGCGGTTTTGATTTGATAATTTTAGACCTGATGTTACCTAAATGGGATGGTTTTAAACTCTGTAAGACGATAAAACAGCATAAATTATATAAAGAAGTGCCGGTAATCATTCTTACCGCGATGGCCCAGGAGGAAGACCGCGAGAAATGCCTTTCTTATGGAGTGGATGAGTATATTAAAAAACCCTTTGACCCCGATTTTCTCATTAAAAGAATCAAAGAACTTCTGGAGAAAAATGTTTCTCCCCCTTCCTCCTCTCAGAAATAAAACCCGCTTTTAATCATCTGGTTTGTCGATTTTCGTTTTTAAGTTTTACGCTTTAAAAGTTTTATTCTCTAAACAACTTTCTCCAGCGTTCAAAAAGTCCCTTCTTTTCTTTTAGAAAGACTTTTTCTTCTTTAACTATCTTTTCCGTGGAATCCATTTCGGATACCTTCTTCTGTTCCTCGGAAGTAAGAAGAGGGGGTTCCACAATAAAGGCACGGATGAAGATTAAGAGGTCAATCTTTTCGGTATCTATGGTTTTTCTCTGGAAAAGTAGTCCTAAGAGGGGAATACTGCTCAAGATAGGGATACCAATTCTGCTTTCACTGCGCACATCTTTGAGCAACCCTCCGATAGCTATTGTCTCACCATTTTTTACGAGAATCTGAGTTTCGGCTTCCCGAGTGTTGATTATTGGATAGGAAGCAAGGGTAGTTCCCTCGGAACTTTTTGCCTCTACCGTGGAGGAATAGGAGGTTACTGCGGGATGAATAATCATATTGATATAGTCATTACCTACAATCTGGGGAACTACGTTCAACTGGATTCCGATATCCTGGAAGTAATCCAGGGTGGTGGTAGTAGTGGTGGTTTCTGTTCCCGCTACATCCGCCTTCAGAATAGGATATTTTGTCCCCACAAGAATGGAAGCTTCTTGATTGTCAAGAGTCATAATGCGCGGTGCAGATAAAACATTTGCTTCCACATCTTCGCTTAAGGCATGAAGAATGGCTTCAAACTCAAATCCGGTAAGTCTCTTGTAAGCAATCTGTAAGCCAGTGTTAAAGGGTTCGGTTCCGGATATAGAAGTAGACTT
>JBFWKV010000123.1:0-3767 GCA_050252475.1 Candidatus Omnitrophota bacterium
AATAAAAATAAAGATCAAATTTTAGAAAATAAAAGGGAAATTGATTTACCAAAAATAATAAATTCAGAGGTAATTTTTTTAATTTCCCTTTTTTGCAATAGAAAGGAATAGTTGTATTTCGATTAAGAAATACTGGACTTTGAAACGAGAAATACTGGACTTTGAAACGAGAAATACTGGACTTTGAAACGAGAAATACTGGACTTTGAAACGAGAAATACTGGACTTTGAAACGAGAAAATCGCTTATTTATCCTTATTTTATAAAGGTTTCCCAAAACCTCAATTCTTTTAATATATATAATAACAACAACAAGAGTAGGTGTTGTTGCTTATAATAATATAGAAAGGAAAGAAATGGAAAAATCCAAAGAGCTTCTTGTGAAAAAAAATAATGATATTGATTTACCAAAAATAATAAATTCAGAAGTAAATTTTTTAAATTTTCCTTTTTTTGCACTAGAAAGAAAAAATAAAAAATTAGAAACAGAATATAAAAAAATAGATGAAAGAGGAAATAAAAAAATAGAAATAATTTGGAATGTTTCCACGAATCCCAAATATGGTTATCCAGGTCCTTTTGATAGAGAAGTTCATAAAGCAATAGAACAGATTATCAGCGAAATATTAAAAACTGAAGGTAAAATAGAAAATCCGATATCATTTTCTATTTATGATCTATGTAACAGAATAGGAATAACTTCCTCTGGTGGAAAGAATTACAGGAAGGTTAAAGAATCACTGGAAAGAATAAGGATGACCGGAATTAAATCCGAGGGAGCATTTTATCATAAAGGTCAAAAAGAATGGATTACCAAGGCATTTGGTTTATATGACAGTATTATTTTTAGAGGTGAAAGATTAGAAGATGGAATTGTTTCAGAAAAAAATTTGTTATTCTTAGGTAATATTTATCTCCAGAGTTTAAATTCCTTTTATATTAAACCGATTGATTATACTTATTTACAAAGCCTTAAAAGTAAAATAGCTTCCAGACTCTATGAAATTTTAGGAGTAAAATTTTATAGAATTCGAAATAAAAAAAATTGTGACATACATTTTAAATATTCTACTTTGTGCCAGCTTCTTCCGGTAAACCCCTATAGATATTTTTCTGATGCTAAACGGCAATTAAATAGTGGAAATAAAGAATTAATGGATACCGGTTTTATCTCAAAATTTGAATGGAGTGAAAACGGGAAGAATGACTGGCTTATCTATTACTGGCCTGGGGAAAGAGCAAAAAAAGAGATGAAAAACGGGCAGGCAAAACAGCTTGATTTTAAAGAAGATGATTATTTAATTGATTCAGATAATAATAGTGCAGATATTAATATTAAAAAACAGCCGGGATCAGATCATAGTAATGATTTAATTACTCAACTGGTTGATCTGAATGTTTCCAAAATTACCGCTAAAAATCTAGTTAAAAAATACAATAATGAAACAATTAAAAACTGGGTCAGGGCGATTG
The DNA here is from genome assembly GCA_050252475.1 of Candidatus Omnitrophota bacterium. Taxonomy (GTDB): domain Bacteria; phylum Omnitrophota; class Gorgyraeia; order DTHP01; family DTHP01; genus JBFWKV01. The sequence continues at coordinate 1,474 of JBFWKV010000123.1, forward strand.
ATTTTACCAACGCAGATGATAAGGCAGCCTATATCGTAAAAGCAGTTAAAGAAGGCTGGCAGCTCCCGGAGGAATATTTAAGAGAAAAAGAAAACAACATAGCAGAAGAAGAACAGCAAAAAATCAATAGCCTCCAGCAAAAAGAGCAGGAAAAGAAGCAGAAATTATTACAGGAAGAAAAGCAGAAACTGGATCAGATATATCATTCCCTTGACCCTGATAAACAAAAAGAAATTGACCGGGAAGCAGAAAAAAGATTAGACGATTTCTGGAAGGCCCAGTTAAACAAAGAAAAATTAAAAGGTAAATTATCAAAAATTTTAAAAGCTACCCTGAAAGAAAAGAGGAGAGAAATAATTAGAGATTGGATTGAAAATAATAGTAGTCTTAAGTAATTATAAGCGAAAACAGGTGAGTATATAATTGTTAAATGTTGAAGATAAATATAAAAATGTTCTAAAAAGACATAGTTTTATTGATCTTTTTGCAGGCATTGGCGGTTTTAGAATAGCTTTGGAAAGTTTTGGATCAAAATGTGTGTTTAGTTCTGAAAATGGTTTGGCTTGCCAAGAGGTATATATAAATAATTATAAAGAAACACCAGCAGACGATATTACCAAAATTAAGGAAGAAAAAATACCAAACCATAATATTCTTTGTGCAGGATTTCCATGCCAAGCCTTTAGCGTTTCCGGGAAGCAACGTGGTTTTAAAGACACCAGAGGAACATTGTTTTTTGATATCGCGAGAATAGCAAAACACAAGCAAGTGGATCTATTATTTTTAGAGAACATTAAAAATTTTGAATAACATAATAATGGAAAAACAATTCCCCGGTTATGGGTGCGCTTCTGGATCAAACACAGGATATGGTCGTTACACATTCCTTCGGGAACAGGGCGGAAGGAACTCTCTTTTTCCGCCTCTACTTAAAAAAGCGGGCATTAAACTTGGGAAGATACGCCCGTATGAAAGGATTGGCTTGCTGGATACTTTTAATACCCTGACATTTCATCGCTACAGTCAGCCGGTTCTGCAGGGTCTGCCATAAGCGCTCACATCGACCCTTGGCCTGAGCAGAGCGGGTTGAGATCATGGAAATCCTAATTGGCCCATTGCCCGTCCAAATTTGGTCAGATTTACCCTCTTTCTGGCCAGTTGATCCTCTAAGGATAGTTTATCTTTCTGGGGAGAGAAGAATATGGAATGACGGTCTGAGTAGGTACTGACTGGGATACCAAAGTCTAAGAGTATGAGCCGGACTGTCTGGAAATATCCTTCCAGAATTTCTGAGTCAGTCAGATACAGCCCCACCAACTGGCCAGTCGCATCATCAATTCCTCCGTGGGGGAAATATTCTTTACCATCGGATACCAGCCAAAGAGGGAGGCATCTAACTGGACCAATAATCCCTCTTGTTCTTTGCGATTGCCTCTGCGGTAGGCCATAAAGCGCCGGCGCCTCTTGGGCCTTGGGATACCATTACTGGTTAGCAGACGATACAGGGTGGAATAGCTGATTGGAATCTGTTCGTATTCGGCCAGTAATTCCTGAAAGTGGGAAAAATTGGCATGAGAGTAGGGATAAGATCTTTTTAATGCAAGGATCTTCTCTCTTAGGCTATCATCAATGGCATGATGTGGTTTTCTGCCGCTATTTTTGTGAATGAGAAAATTTACCCCATATGCTCTCACTCCTTTCTTGAGGCGAAGGATCTGTCGCGTAGAAAGTCCGAGAGATGTAGCGGCCCCTTAAATACTAATCTGCCTATCTGAAAACTTGGAAACGATCACATACCTACCTATTTGTTTTTGAAACATCCTGTAATACACTTCTTTATTCATGGTGTGACGTTATCACAGAATATAAACACAATACAGGATTTTTATTTGACAAAAGTAATTGAATATATTAAACTATGATAATGGCTAAACTTAATTGCACTAAATTTGATCTTTGACAATGGAAATCTGTTGATTCAGTAATCTCCTTAATAGGATAACAAGATTCTCATTACGGTGATTGAATCTCCATTCTACTTCCTTTAGATAGAGTGGAAAATAAGCATTGGGAATACCCCTATACTGATACAGCCAGTGTTTGGCAAAGGACCAGAAACCTTCAATGCCATTGATGTGATCTCTGCCTTTGGGCACACCTTTCTCTTTTAATACTACCACATGATTACCTCTTACAGGTAAAAACGCATAAGCAAACCAGTCATCGGTATAGTAAAGACTACCTTCTTTAGTATATTTGGTAATGTAAGGCTACATGGTCTGCCTAGCACGTGA
>JBFWKV010000124.1:0-3763 GCA_050252475.1 Candidatus Omnitrophota bacterium
TCTTATCCCGATAAATTCTCTGAGCAGAATAGATTGACTCAAGGTTTGCTTTTGCTATACGGCCACGGGAAATTTCAATAGTTTTTGTAAAGTAGGGTATGGATAAACTTGCTAAGATGGCTACAATGACCACTGCAGTTATAATCTCAGTAAGGGTAAAACCTTTTGTTCCTTTTTGATAAAAAAATTGCATAATTTATCTTTTCTCCATCAATGAGATTAATTCTTTAGGATTAGAACTTCTTTTTAAAGCTTCCTCTCGGCTGATGAGTTTCTTTTTGTATAGTTCTAAAAGGGATTGATTCATGGTAAGCATTCCTTCTGATTTTCCTGTCTGAATAACCGAATATATCTGCTGGAGCTGGTTCTCACGAATTAAATTAGAAATCGCTGAATTAACCCTCATTATTTCAACCGCTAAAACCCTTCCTTTCCCATCAAGACGGGGAATAAGCTGTTGTACTATTACGCCAATGAGAACCAGAGAAAGTTGAACTCTAATCTGTTGTTGTTGATAAGGAGGGAAAACATCAATGATTCTGGTGATTGCATGGGTAGCATCCATAGTATGGAGGGTTCCTAAAATAAGGTGTCCTGTCTCGGCTAAAGTTAAAGCAGTACGCATAGTTTCCAAATCGCGCATTTCTCCAATCATCACCACATCAGGGTCCTGACGAAAAATATATTTTAAAGCATGGGAAAAAGTAAGGGTATCCCGCCCAATCTCTCTCTGGTCTATGGTTGCCATACGATGTTTGTGGAGATATTCAATAGGGTCTTCTATGGTAATAATGTGACAGCGCCGAAAAGAATTTATATATTCAATTAAAGAAGCAAGAGTGGTGGACTTTCCCGAACCTACCGCACCGGTGACCAAAATCAAACCCGCATGATAATTGGCAAATTTTTTAACTACTTCGGGAAGTCCGAGGCTTTCTAAAGAAGGAATTTCATAAGGAATAAATCTAATCGCACAAGCAATAGAACCCCGCTGATAGTATAAATTCACCCGGAATCTACCTAAACCACTTATTCCATAAGAAGTATCCAGCTCTTTATCCTGTTCAAAACGTTTAATTTGATCCGGCGTAAGAATACCGTAGGTAATTCTTTGAATGTCTTCTTGTCTTAAGGGAGGATAATCGGAAAGGACTAATTCTCCATTAATGCGCAACTGGGGTGGAAGGTTGACGGTAAGATGTAAATCCGTGGCACCTTTTTCTACCACCAGTCGTAACAGTTCTTCTAAATTTAGGTTTGTTTCCATACTTTTTATTCTCTCACTTCTGTTATTTCTCCTTCAGAGTTAATCTCCAGTCTTACTACTTCCCCTCCTCGGCTCCTTACCGCAGTAGCACTAAAATCTACGCGTGGACCTCCAGTGGTATTTATGGTATATACAAAATCCGGTGTTTTCCCCAGAGCCTGTTTGCGCAAATCAGGAAAATCCAAACCTAAATACTTAATAATCTCCTCAGCCGTAGCTACCCTGCCACTCATATCTTCATTAAAAGGCATGAAGAATCCCGTCTCATTACGATAGACCCTTTCCGCAGCGAGAATTAGTTTTAAGTTTGTCTTTGCCAGCCTTATTTTAGAAGCCTCCATGGTTTTAATAAATTGAGGAATGGCTAAAGTAGCTAAGATAGCCACAATAATTACTGCGGTAAGAATTTCGGTAAGGGTAAAAGCCTTCTTTTTCATTCTACCCTCCTTGTTAAAAACCGCTTATAGTTAGATTACCATCAGCAGAATATGTAACAGTTACCCCCTCTAATATTGTGCCTTCTTTACCTGTAGCTGTAATATTGAAATTATCAAGATTAGTACCAGTAAAGTCATAATTAAAATAAGCTTGCGGTTTATTTGGGTTTTCAATATCCAGCACGGCCATCTTGTCGTCACCGTCAGGGATAACCCCGTATTCTTGATAATACCTGAGAAGTGCCCCCCTCAAAGAACCAATATTAGAAGTTGCCTCGGCAATTCTTGCTTTTTTAATTGTCTTCATATACTGGGGTAAAGCCAAGGTTGCCAGAATACCAATGATGATAATCACCACCAGAATCTCCAGAAGGGTAAAACCACGTTTAAACATAAACCTCACCTCCTTTTATGGGGATGTTTTGCTCACAGTTTTTTTGATTATTTTTTCATGGGGTTATTCTAATCGCGGTGGCTAAACCAAAGATAGGCAGAAACATAGAAATCACAATTACTCCCACAATAGCCCCCATAAAAACGAGAACCACCGGTTCAAAAGCAGCAGTGAAACGGGAAACAAAAGCATCAATTCTCTCTTTATAAAATATACCCAGGCGATTAAGCATATTAGCCAGCTCTCCTGCCTCCTCTCCTACTTCGGTCATTTCAATCACAATGGGTGGAAAAACTCCGCTTTCTGCCATGGGTTTAGACATATTCTGGCCCGCCCGCACAGAATCCTTTACTTTCTCCAGAGCCGACTCAATGACTTTATTTCCCGAAGCCTTCTGCACTATCTCCAGAGCATACAGGATAGGAACTCCGCTTTTAATCAAAACACTAAAAGCAGAAGCAAACCTTTCCACCGCAACCATTAAAAAAAGGGTTCCAAACAAAGGAACTTTTAACTTCCAACTATCTATAATCCAGCGCCCCTTTTCAGTTTGAGAAAACTTTCTTATGGCAAAAACTATTCCAATTATTGCCAGAATCTCTATGATAAAGTAGTGTCTTACAAAACTGCTTATCTTTATAATCATCTGGGTCATAAAAGGAAGTTGTACCTGAAACTCATTAAATATACGTTCAAATATGGGGACAATCCTTACCATAAAAACCGTAATTGTCGCAAAGGCAACAAAGGTAAGAATAATCGGATAAATCAGCGCAGAAACAACTTTTCTTCTCAAAGCACCTGCTTCCTCTAAGTATTTGGCAATCTGGTCAAATACAAAAGGAAGTTGGCCCGAAGCTTCACCCGTCTGTACAAGATTAACCCAGAAAGGAGAAAATATGTGGGGATGTTTCTTCAATGCCTCACTTAAGGAATTACCTGCCTCCACATCTTTTCTTACCTGATACAAAACCTTATCTAAAACCCGCGACTCAACCTGGTCGGAAACAACAATCAGACTTCTTAAAAGAGGAACCCCCGCATCCAGAAGCGTAGCCAATTGCCGGGCTAAAAGAATAAGGTCATCAAATTTAACTTTATAATGATAGTGTTTTTTCTTACCTACTGTCTTAGAAATAAGCTCTTCCCGGCTTGCCTGGACAATAGAGGTAACCAGCAGTCCCCTTTCCTGAAGCATCGCCAGAAGTACATCCTCATCCCTTGCTTCTAAAGAACCCGATTCTACTTTGCCATCTTTAGTTCTTGCAGTGTAAACAAACAATGGCATTATTTCTCTCCTTCTCAGGAAAGTAAATTTTTAAAAGTTGCTATTTCTGTGTGTCAAAAAAATCGCAAAAATCTTATTCCCCACCTGCCAGCGCCACCCGGATTACTTCCTCCACATCAGTAATACCCTGGGCTACTTTTTGCATACCTGCTTCCCAGAGGGTAAGCATTCCCTCCTGTCTTGCCGCCTCTCGCAGAATATCCGTTCCCGAACCTTTCTCTATTAAGGCTCTTATCCTTTCGGAAATAGGCATTACTTCATATATCCCAATTCTACCCTTATACCCAGTATGATTACAGGCATCACATCCGCGGGGTTTGTAAAGAATGTTATTGACTATTTTATTCCGCTGCATAAATTCCTTTGTGGGTTCATAA
>JBFWKV010000125.1:0-3733 GCA_050252475.1 Candidatus Omnitrophota bacterium
ATTATAGTGGCTTTAAGAAGATTTATAGTTATGTTTTTGTTATTTAGTTATTTTTTATTCCCCAACAATCAATTATATGCTCGCCGTTTACGTATTCCTGACCTGCCCACTGATAATTTTATGGAAAAACTCTTTGAAGGTTTAGAAGACTATTGTGTAGAAGAGGCAACCAAACCTGAATTTTTTGCTGAGAACTGGGATCTTCTTGATTTAGGGATAAGGGTTGTTTTTGGTGAAAATACTTTTCTTGAAATAAGGGAATCTCCCGGTAATGCTTTAATTATGCAGTTATTTGGAACACTTACCCCCGAGGAAAAAGTAGCTTTACAAACCATTAGAGATAACATTTATTATGAATTTCAACAGAGGTATCCAGATGATGAAGATTATATAGTACTATTTTTAGATGCGAGCAGGAAGAAGCTGGGGAAAAAAGAGATTGAATTAGCTTATAGCATATTAACTCTTTCTCAAGAGGATTTTGAATTGTTGATAAGGGATTTTCGTGAAGGTGGTGAGGGTTTGGGGAGTAATGCCCTGCCAGAAGAAATACTTGAGGAAATATACGAATTTGCAGATATTCTGGAAGAATTTGTTGAGTCGGGATTAATTGATTTAAGTTCTTTTCCCCTGAGTAGAATAGAATTTATAGATTCTCTAATGGAGGCAATAAATAAAGTTGATGAGGGATATATTGACATTGATGAAGAAGAAGTTTTAGAAGTAATAAAGGAAGAAGTCCGTAGTGTAGTTTATTTATTATCGGGTAAATATGGAGAAATTATTTACCGGATGATTTACCGTGAAATTCTTGAACCATCTCACCGCATTTTAACTGCGCAATATAATCTTAAGGATTTGTCAGAAGAAGGTTTTTCTCAGATTAGTCCTGAGGTATTAAGACATGGTATTTTTATAGGATTAGGAAAAAGTTCATTTGTTGAATTTAGAATGACTGATGAATTGGGAATTATGAACGTGGTGGGTCACATTCCTGAGTTAAGCCTTCCCTATTTGAAAGGAACCGAAGAACAGTTTTACAAATTATGCCAGGAAAGAAATGTTATTATGCATATATTAGACGGTTTGAGTGTATCTCCGAGAGAGCCAGCCCGGGACGCCTTTGGCATAAGTCACCTTTCCGAAGAAGAATTTTCTATTTTAGTTAAGGATATTAGAGCAGGTGGAACATCTTCCGGGTTTTTTGGAGTTGATATAGGATTAGTTGATCTTATTACTTCCATGTATAAAGACATTATAGAGTATGAATTTAAGAAACTTGGACTGCCGGTAGAGGATTTAATTATGGACAAAACAGAACTATTTTCCCACATTATGGCACTCGTAAGTACCTATGAGGAGATTATTACAAAATATAAGATGGGTTCTGGTATATTCGGTGAGGAAGGAAAAATTTCCTATAAAGAGGCAGAAGAAAGAATTAGCAGATATAAGAAATATTTAAATGCTTTGTTCTCTGAGCGGGGTGATATAATCTACCGCATTTTTTACCGCGATTTTCTCCGCAATGACCCGCGGGTGATAAAAATCATAAGATTCGGCTACTAAAATATCTTAAAAACCTATTTTTAATCTGACACAAATATCCTTAACTTTATTAATTTAAGGTGAATGATGAAAAGGCAGGTAAGCCGAAAAGAGAAGACGATAATTGTTAGCTTTTTTTTATTTATTTTCCTTGTCTTTGTTTCCGTTTCAGGATTCTCCCAGAGCATTCCTGAGATAAATGAACCTGAGTTATCCCTTCCCACTTTATCCTTTACAGGAGCTTACGAAGCGCAAGGATTTCCTGGTATAGCGGTAAGAGACGAGCTGTTAGAGGAAGAATTAAGAATTTTACTTCCCTATGATACACCGGAGAAAATCCTTAATTTGACTGAAGAGATAAGCGGAAGCAGTACTCTAAATAATTATACTGAGGATGGGATACCTCTTATTTTTTCTCCTGATTTTCGTTGCCGACCTTTTAAGGTAATATTTAATGAGAGGAATGCCACAGTGGAGGAAGTTATTGTTACTCAAACGATTGCCCTTAAAGTTGCCGGATACCAGACAAGTTTAGTTACAGTTCCTGCTCAAACTGAGAAAGGCATTCGCCCCATAACTTTTGTGGCTTATAAGAAGGCCGAAGAACAAAACTGGCAGATAATGGATAACCCTGCTTTGAGAGAACTTAGCGATAAAGAAAAAAATGAATTTACCATTCATACGCCTAGAGCTAAAGACTTGGCACGTGTTTTTAGTAATGATTATCCCGCTTATGAGATTAATCCGGAGTTTTTTTATCTTATTTCGGATTTCCTAGGGACTACTGTATCAGCGGGATATAAACTTAAACAAGACGATAATTTTAAAAATAATCTGGTGGATAATCTACTTACGGCGGCAAGAAAACTCCATATTCAGATAGCGGGGATCCATAATCTAAGAACATTGGGACTTGAGCAGATTGAGTCTTTAGCGTTTTCTTTTCAAATGATACCAGAGGAAGTACTCCGAACAGTTAATCGGATAAGATTCCTCGAGGCTTACCTATTAAAATCTGTTGATTTGATGGGAACGAGAATTTCTGCAGGAAAGGCAGTTTATGTCGATTTTCTTTTCTTAACTATTTCCCAGATTGATTTAAGTAGAGGAGCGCGTGGCCACACATTAGTCCATGAAATCGGGCATATTTATCAGGACTTTATAGGCAGTATTGTTCTTCACAAAATCGGTTTCAAAGAGGACATTAATTTTTTAGAAAAGTTTTATGACAGCGATATAAAAAGTAGGAAAATTCTCTGGTGTATTTTTCATGAAACTTTTGCCGAGATGTTTGCCCGATATGTTTTATCTCCTGTTCTCTTAAGGGAATATATTATTGAAGAAATAAAACAGGGAAATTTTCTGATGGCCAATAATTATCTCTGCCTTAAAGAACATGTCTTTCTAAACGCCGAATATGGCGATACTTCTATAAGCAGTATATGGCGAGAGAATGTAGAAGGCAGAGAATACATCTGTTATAGAGAAGATGGCAAAGATTATTGTGTGCAGATAGTTCTACAGGGATAAAGTTTATTACATGAGTTAAATAGTTTAAATTTTTTTGAGGAGAGAAAAATGAATTTTTCTAAGTTAAGAATTATAAAACTTTTCTTTGTAGGTATTTGGGGAGCAGTTCTCTGCTTGTTTCAAGCTTATAATAATTATTTTTCTCTGGATTTTCTTTGTTTACGAAGAGTAAGGGATGCCGAGGAGATATTAGTAGTTTATCCGAGTAGTCCAATTTTCATTAAAGTTTCTGCACCTGCTTTAGAACTTGGCGATATGCCAAAAGAACTTAAAGAGGTACTTGTGTGGTTAGAAGATTATTTAAGAAAACAAGGGTTTGGTTTTGCTTTTGATTATCTTGATCCCGATAAGGTGCTTATGTTCTTAGAAGAAGGTGCTTCTATATATAGCAAAGAGTTGCCTGATTTATTGGCGGAATCTCAAGCAGGTAAATGGACGATTATTTTCCAACAGTTGACTCTTCATGGTAGAGATTTACAGATTGAATTTGCTACTCGCGATACGCTTACCGGTGAGCTTAAAGTGATTACCATGGTTATTAAGGGAGCAGGTAGGGGAGGGGGAAGTACTTATATCAGTGGTTTGTTAGCAGGTATGAATACAATTTATCAGAGACCGTTATATGTAAGGGTACCCAAAATATTAAAGGACTATT
>JBFWKV010000126.1:0-3662 GCA_050252475.1 Candidatus Omnitrophota bacterium
ATACTCGTACCTGGAGTACGATCCAGTTAAATGATTTTGAATTAGCCAAGACTGATATTTATGTTCCTATGAAGCCTTCTGTTGAGGGTGCAAGCTCGGTAGATCGTACTTGTTATGTAGAGAATGTTTATGTTACCAGAATTGATCTTAATTATACTACCGATGGTATAGCTGCTGAAAACTATGCGGGAGAAAGTGATAATAAACGCTATTTTGTAAATAATGGTAAATTTGTAATTGTTGATCAAAAGAAGGCTGTTGGTGCAGAAACTACCTATGTTTTATCTCAAACGCCAACTCAGCTTTTAAATGGAAAATATATGTTGAAGGCAATTAAAAATGGTGTTGAACTTATAGAGGGAACTGACTTTACAGTTAATGCTGCAACAAAAACGGTTACTTTTACAACTGCTTTAGTGGCTGGCGACCAGATTAAGTTTAGATACACTTCTAGTATTGGTGGTTTGTTCCATAATGATTCTGATGAACTGTTGAATTTCTTTTATGAAGACAATACTAAGGCTTTTGAAAAGCCTGGTGGTATAAGAAAGGGCTTTATTGAGATTTATTTGATTGAAAATGGTACGGATAATGAATTGGCCCGTGTTCAATCTGCTCGGATTAGTGCTACCCTTACCCGTGAGGCTTTGGGAGAATTAAACAGAAAGCGGCCTTATGCCAGACCAGCTAATTTACCCTTTGAGGCTACTGTTTCGTTGGAATTTACTGATTCGGATCTTGAAGTTTTAGCTCGTTTGTCTGGTTATACCTATAGCAATGGAGTGATTACTGGTACAAATGAATTGAATGTAGATAGTATGCTTAAGAACCGTGGTCTTAAGATCAAGATTTATCGTGTAAATGACGAAGTGAGGGCTACTTTGCCTACTGGTCATCCTTGGAAGAATCCTTTGAAGGTTATTACGGTTCCTTACTTGATTCCTACGGATGAAGCCTGGAACAGCCGTGTAAATGCTAATGCTACTCAAACATATAACTTTAGAACCCATAATATTCAGGTTGCTGCGTAGAAAAAAAAGAAAGGGGATATTGATATATGCTAGTTGATTCGGACAGGAAAGATAGGGAAATTTTGAAGAAGAAAACAGAAAGAAGTATACAGATAGTTTTTGAAGAAGCACTAAAATTAATGGCGATGTTGATTCCAGAAGACAAATATAAATTGGCTAGATCAAGGATATTGGGCGTGGGTAATGACCAGATAAGATACATGAATAAAGAACTAGATAAATATTGTGTACGGTATGAGCCGTATGAAAGGCAAAGGATAGAAATTCAAAGAAAGTAAATATAAGTTAGGGATAATTAAGGCTGGAGATTAAAAAGGATCACGATTTAATTAAATGATCCTTTTCCTTTTTAAAGGGCGGAAAATTTTTTCCGCCCGAAAGAAAAATAAATGAAAAGAAGGGGTTAGTAATGGAACAACTTTCTAAAGAAGAGGAAAAGAAGCTTCAACAAGTATATGATGAAACTGTTTCTGGATCTAAAATATTTGAAGTAGATGGCTTTGGTCTAGTTAAGGTAGTTTTTCCAAGTATTGAAGATAGCCGTAAAGCAGATTACTATTATTCTAAATTTCTTAGTGAAGCAATGATAGATGGGTTGGCTACTCAAGACGAAATGTTGGGACTTTTAGAGAAGAAGGGTATTTGGACTAAAGAACACGAAGAAAAAATTAAGGAACTAGAAAAAGAAATAAAAGATACTAATATAATGGCCTCAAAAATGAAAACAGAAAAATCAAAACAGCAATACTTGGATAGAGTTAATCAATTATTAACTCAGCTAGAAGAACTCAGATCTAAAAGGAACTTCTTCCTTTCTAATACGGCAGAAAATAAAGCAGAACAAGAAAGGATAGGCTACTTGGTGTATCGTTGTTCCTACAATGCTGAAACAGGAGAAAGACTTTGGAAAACTTATGATGAATTTCGTAAGGAGCGTAGACAAAAAGCGGTTGGTGTTATTGCATTTAACTTTATTAGTCTAATCTCAGGCTTGGACGACCGTTCTCTCGTTAACTCCCCCCAAGAAGAGGAAGAAGTCTTGGGGGGAGGGGAGGAAAATGAAAAATCAGAGAAATAGCTAAAGGTACTGGAAAAGCAGGACGAATATGGAGGCTGCGCTGGAGAGTAGCAAAAGCAAATCATGTTTCTGTCTTTCCAGGCCATCCTTCCGAGTGGGATATAAATAAGCTAACATTATGTCATTATACGATAATGTACGATATAGCTCATGAAAGTATAGATTCTCCTCCTGATTGGGTTATAGAAGACGATGAACTTTTGGATGAGTGGTTTGATATTATAATTAAAGAATACAACGAACGTAGAGAAGAGAATTATAAAGAAAAAATAAGAGGTAAATCTAAGAATATGATTACTGCCCGTAATGCACAAGAAGTGATAACAATAGAACGTCCTAGAAAATATAAGGGGGATAGTAAGGATAATGGCTGAATATACGACTGATTATGTAATAAAAGCTAGTGTAGACATTAGAGGAGTAAAAGAAGGTTTAGAGGGTATTGAAGCTGCTATCAGACAGTATCAGACTGAGCTAGCGAATCGTGCCCTTACTATCCCTATTAGAGTTGGCCTTGTTGGTGGTACTACTACTTCTACTACTAGAGAAGTTGAAAATCAAGTTAAAAGTCTTACATCTGATCTTAGTCGTTTAACTAAGGGTAAAAAGGTAGATGTCCCTATAGGAATTAATTTTGTTCCTTTAGAGGATAAAGAAAATGTCTTACAAAAAGTAGTATCCCAAATAGAAAAGCTATCTAGTAGTTTTAAGGGCCTACATGACGTAGCTACCAAAAATATTGATCCTATTGCTGGTTCTTTTAATAAATTAAATACAGAATTAAAAGAAACCTCTGCTAATATTGATGTAGTAATTAAAAAATTTGGCGTTCTGAGTAAGGATGTAGCTAAGGCCCAGGCAAGAGTTCAAAAAAAATCCGCCCAAAAAATAGATATAAATAACATATTACAGGATCAAGAATTATATAATAGAATTTTTGGCTTAACTCCTTCTGGGATTAGAGCTAGTTTACCTAGTTATGGTTATCCTACTTTACCTGACGTAATAGCACAACAAACCAGTTATAGACGTAGAAGGATGGCAATAGCCAGACAAGTAGCTGATTACGCAGGAGTTCCTTTTGAAGCATTTGATTTTACTAAACATTTTAGAGAAGACCAAATAAAAGCTATTCAAAATAGAATTCAACAACTAAAGCGTCAAGCAAAAGAATTAGGTACTAGTGTTTATGATACAATTCAGATATTTGACCAGTTTGGTAATAGAATGGGACAGTTTGCCGTTTTAGTAGAGAAAAATGGTAACGTATTGGTTAATTTTGAACGCAATATTACCAGCTTATTTAGAAATATGGTTTATCGGATGGGTGTGTGGGCTATTGCTACTGGTGGGGTGTATTTGTTTATCAATAGTATTAAACAGGCCATTGGGTATATTAAAGAACTGTCTAGACAATTAGCTTTATTACAGATAGCGGCTAAAGGCTTAGATTTTAGTAATATATATAAAGGTATGGAAGGGTTGTCTAAACAATACGGTGCGCCTATGGGCGATGTAATTGATATTACCTATCAATTTGTAAAGGTTTTAGA
>JBFWKV010000127.1:0-3650 GCA_050252475.1 Candidatus Omnitrophota bacterium
GGCCACGCAGCGAGAAAATCCCTCAGTTTGTTATAGATAATTCTCTGCAGGAGATGAAACAGAAAATGTTAGAAACATTGCTTGGCATGGGTTTTACCGAAGTTATTACCTATAGTCTGGTAGGAAAAGACCTTCTGGGAAGAACGAATTTAAATTACACGGAAGAATGGCTCAGAGTTTCCAATTATTTGAGCAAAGAACAAGAATTTTTACGTCCCGTGCTTGTGGCAAGTATTTTAGAAGTAGCTTCACATAATTTTAAACATCAGATAGAGAATATAAGAATTTTTGAATGGGGAAAAATTTATTTAAATAAAGGACAGCCCCAGGAATTTCCTTATTTAGGAATTTGCCTGACAGGAAAGCCTTTTTCGGGATGGATGAGAAAAGAAAAAGAAATAAGCTTCTATGATCTGAAAGGAGTAATAGAGTTAATTTTAAACCAGTTGGGGATTAAAAAAGTAAGTTTCTTAAGCAGAGAAAATCATCCTTACCTGGAGAAAGGTTTCTCAGGGGAAATAAAGATTGAAGAAGAATCTCTTGGTTTCGTCGGGAAGATTAAAGAAGAGGTTCAGAAGCGTTTTGACTTACCGGAGGAAGTATATTGGGCGGAATTGGATTTAAATAAACTGGCTTCCTTTGTCTCCTTCAGAAGGATGTATGAAGATTTACCACGTTTTCCTTTTGTTTCCCGTGATATTTCCTTTCTCGTAGAAGAGAATATTACTTACGATATGCTGGAGAAATTTTTTAAAGATTTTCCTACGGATTTGCTTAAAGAGACGACTTTGATTGATGTTTATAAAGGAGGAAACATTCCTCTGGGTAAAAAAAGTCTTACCTTTTCTTTGAAATTCCAGTCAAGCGAAAGAACCTTGCGTGATGAGGAAGTAGAAGAGGTGATGTTAAAGATTCGTGAAGGGCTGATCCAGAGATTCCACGCAGAAATCCGTTAGGGTTACAAAAGTTACAAAATTTACCCAAAATTGTACCCTGCCTTCAATAATTGTTTTTCTGATGGTTTTAGGGCGTTCTCATACGCGCTTTTAGTCTTTCAATATTTGACTGAAGATTAGCGCGTTTTTTCAATTCGCTAAACCAGGTTTCAAAATGTTCCTGTTGTTTACGGGCAAGGGCTTTCTCCCGGAAGGTTTCCTTTTCTTTTTCAAAATCCTCTTCTTTAATAGGAATTTTTTCTTCAAGACGCAGAATTACATAACCTCTCTCGGTTTTAAGTGGAGCAGAGGCAATTTGATTGGGGGCAAGGGAAAAACCTACCGCGGTAAATTCCTCTGATTTACCAATTCCCGGTATATAACTGGTACGGGTGATATAATCGGTAGTATTAGAAGTTAAATTAAATTCTTCAGCCACTTCCTGCCAATTTTTCTCCTGCAAGCGCTTCAGGACTGTTTCTGCTTTTTCCTTTGCCCTAATGGTTGCTTTTTCTTTCCTTAGCAATTCTTCCACTTCTTCTTTTGCTTCGTTAAATTCAGGAATATAGGGAGGTCTTTTTTCTTTCACCTTGAGAAAGATATAGCCATTTTTAAACTCAATAGGATCAGAAATTTCTTCCGGTTTAAGCCGGAAAGCATAATTATAAAATTTCAAATTGAAGCCTATCTCTGGCAGAATGGTGTCTAAAGAAAAGTAATCGGTTGTTTTGAACAAAATTGCGTATTTTTTTGCTAACTCTTCTAAATTAGTTTGGGGGCTCAATTCCCCGATGATTTTATTTTTTATTTCCTCTACTTTATCCATTGTCTTTTGACTTACTAAACGG
The DNA here is from genome assembly GCA_050252475.1 of Candidatus Omnitrophota bacterium. Lineage (GTDB taxonomy): Bacteria > Omnitrophota > Gorgyraeia > DTHP01 > DTHP01 > JBFWKV01. Next base: position 1,784 of record JBFWKV010000127.1, read on the forward strand.
TTTTTAATTTTATCTTTTATTTCTTCGGTTAGTACCACTTCCTCAGGATTTACCTGGTTAGTTTCTTTCTCGTTTGAAGAAGGAGAGGAAGCGAATTCTTCTTTATGGCTTTCAAAATATGCGCTGATTTCTTCTTCCGATACGGTTATCTCTTTTTCTATCTGCAGGGGATCAATAAAGATGTACTCTACCTTTACCGTTTCCGGCTTGCGTAAATTTTCTTTATGGAGATTGTAATAATTTATGAGTTCGCTTTCTTCTATTGCCTCTTCTGTATTAAGGAAATCTTTTGTCTCTATGATAAAATAGGAAAACTTTGCTTTTTCGTTTTCTTTTCTGTATTCTTCTTTTAACTCTTCTTCGGTTAATTTTACTTCATTGTAGACTTTTTCTATAAGTTTAGAGATCCTTAAATAGTCACGCATTTCTTCTTCAAACCTTAGAGGATTTGTGCGGAGATAGTATTTTAGAACCCACTCATAAATCTGTGGATCAAATTTTCCATCTTTTTGGAAAAGGGGGAGCTTCCTCAATTGTTCAATTAGCTCTTCATCTTTTACTTTTATTCGCTGTCTATTGGCTTCTTCCAGAAGGATCAATCTATCCCAGGCTTGACTGTCTAAGTCGAGATATTGCGCAATCTGGTCAAACAGTTTACCGTAGAGAAGAATTGCCTGATTTCTTACTGCCTCCCAATTTCTCAGATATTTCTCTAAGCTTATTTTACGATTAAATACCTTACCGGCAATCCCCTGATTTCGCTCTCTCAACATTGCTCCTCCGCCCCAGAGTACGAAAGCAGGGATAAGAATAATTGCCAGTATCCACATAACTGCTTTTACATTTTCCTTTTTTCGCATTGCTTTTAACATTTTAGACTCCTTTTTGTTTAATTGATTTTTATTGATTTCTCAATATCATACTATATTAATTAATCTTATGCAATAAAAAGATTGAAATTTATCTTTTGCTTGGAGTATAATTGTAAAACAATAACAAAAGGAGAAAGAAATGGCAGAAGACATTCAATCTTTATTAAAGAAAATTCAGGAAGAGGGGATAAAAAAAGCTGAAGAGAGAGCAAGCGAGATTGAGAAAGAAGCAAAGAAACGTGCGGAGGAGATTATTAACAGAGCACACAGCGAAGCAGAAAGGTTGTTAAAGGAAGCAAAAGAAAAGATTGCCCAGCAAGAAGCTTATACCAAAACTATACTTCAGCAGACCGCCCGGGATATTATTCTCCTTCTCAAAAAAGAGATTAACTCCCTTCTACAAAAGATAATTCTCTTGGAAGTTCGAGAAATACTTAAACCAGAAGAGCTAATCCAGATCATTTCTACGCTTATAAAAGGATATAAAGGTGAAACTGCTGAGGAGATTGTGGTTTCTTTAAAAAAAGAAGATGCGGACAAAATTCAAAATCACTACTTAAGCAAACTTAAAGAAGAGATAAAAAAGGGCATATTGATAAAACAATCAGACGATCTTACCGGAGGATTTCTTATTAGTTATGATGGAGGAAAATCATATTTTGATTTTAGTGATAAAGCCTTAGCCGAATACATCAGTAATTACTTAAAGCCAAAATTAAAGGATTTGTTTAGCGAAGTGGGCAAGGAGTCCTGATATTATGCCACGATACTATACCTATCTGGTTTCCAGTCTCCCTTTACTTCGGTTTGATAGAGAGCTTCCTTTTAGTTACGAAAAATTTTTAGAAATGTGCAGAGACTTTATTAGTGAGAAAGAGTTTATAATGCTTAAGACAATTACCGAAAAAGAATCCGAAATTAATAAAATTAAAAACAAAACTCTTAAAGAATGGTTTAATTTTGATTTTGCTTTGAGAAACGAATTGGCAAAGCAA